>NZ_JBFUIX010000098.1:0-19628 GCF_056401635.1 Paenibacillus sp. P4_E11
CTCTACCTGCCCGCCCCCACGCGCTAACTGAACTCATCCACCAAGGACCGTCCGGTGATCTTCCGGACGGTTTATCTTGACGTATCAGAATTTATAAGCTCTTTACCGTACTGAAGCGTTTAATGGTGCCCTCTTCGTTTACAGATCAGATATTTTTAGATTTCGGAGTGGAACCGGAGGTTCCCCTCTCGTAAGCTGAATAAATATGAATGTACAACATTCGTTGCGGACCTGAGATACGTTATATGGAGAGATGAGCAGGTATATGATGACCTAACGGACACAGATGCCGCTATTTGTCCTGGAAAGTGAAAAAAATAGCTAGTTGTAAAGGAATAACGGATCCTGTGTCCGCAACTACCCTTGAGAGGGGCAGAAACGGACGAATAACGGCTTCTGTGTCCGTAAGGACTCTTGAGAGCAGCTTCAAGGATAGCTAAGGGCACGAAGTTGGCAGGAAGCGGACGCGAAGTGTACGGAAGACGTAACGCCTTGAAGTAAAGAAGTGCAAGAGAGGGCAGGCAGAGGGAGTGGAGAAGCGAAGCGTCCGCCTTTGAAAGATTGTGCTACCCTTAACCCATTCTAATCCAAAGCACAAGATTTCAACAGCGGTCGTAACCCCTCTGCCTGCCCTCCAACGCGCCAAACGAAACACATCCACCAAGGACCGTCCGGTGATCTTCCGGACGGTTTATCTTGACGATTCAGAAAGTATAACTTCGCTGATTGTTCATCGTCTCAGTAAACGCATGGCGTCAAAGGACGCCGGTAGGCGTTTATCTTTGAGTGCAAGTCGGCGGCAAACCTCCGGTTCGAGGAACACGACTCTCATACGAAGCATGGGGTGGAACCGAGAGGTTCCACTCTTTTCTTTTTGAATGAGTCTACACAATTTAGAAATGGTGGCATATTTTCATCCCGCCATCCTGCTTATAATCAATATTAGAAAACGATGTAAGCGCTTCAGTTGTGTGGACGTGCGGCTTGAAGGCAGAAGGGAGCAACAAATGCACATAGACAAGTCAACCGTTCTCGTTAGACCAAGCGGTCCGAAGTGGACTGCCTACAGAGGATTGTTCAGAACGTTGTACCGGTATAGATGGCTGTATATGCTAGCCCTGCCGGGAATGCTCTATTACGCGATCTTTCACTACGGCCCGATGGTCGGATTAGTGATCGCATTCAAGGAATACAACCTGATGAAAGGGATGTGGGGGAGCCCATGGGTTGGGTTCGACAATTTCCGAACGATCCTGACTACACCCGATTTCCCCATGCTGATGAAGAATACGATTGTCCTTAGCCTCTATCGCATCGTGTTCAATATGTTTCCAGACATTATTCTGGCTCTGATGTTGAACGAGATTCGCGTGAAATGGTTCAAGCGGGTCGTGCAGACGATTACGTATGGTCCTCACTTTCTATCCTGGATCATCATATACGGGCTGGTGTTCTCGTTCTTCGCTCCTGGAGCGGGTTTCGTGACAACATTTTTCCGCGATATGGGTTGGGGAACGATCGACGTTCTGACCAACGAGAACACGTTCCGACCCATGCTGCTCCTGACGGATATATGGAAGAATACCGGATTCGGGGCGATCATTTATCTAGCCGCGCTGTCCGCGATCAATCCGGAGCTGTACGAAGCGGCGGTAGTCGACGGCGCCAACCGTTGGCGGCAATTGTGGCACATTACGCTGCCTGGTATTAGTGAAGTGTTCGTCCTGCTGATGATTTTCCGTATCGGGGCCATTCTAGACGCGGGTTTCGATCAAGTGTACATCTTCCTGAATGCACGTGTGTACGAGGTGGGAGACATCCTGGACACCTGGATTTTCCGAAGGGGTATTGAACAACTGGATTTCAGCGTACCTGCAGCTATGGGTGTGTTCAAGTCGGTTGTCGGACTTGTGCTTGTACTGGGCGCTAATAAGTTGGCCAAAAAAATCGGGAACTCCGGTATATGGTAAGGGAGGGTAACAGCTATGTCTTTCGTACTTCAGAAAAGGGCGTCTGATCATGTGGTCGACGGCTTCCTATATGTCATACTCACCTTATTCTGTCTGGCTACACTATTCCCGTTGTACTTCGTCTTCATAATGTCGGTCACCCCTTATTCGGAGGTGCTGCGCAACGGTGGATTCGTTCTGATCCCAAGCAGCTTCACGCTGGATGCATTCCGCACGATCTTCAGCAGTCCGACGGTTCCCCGTGCGCTTCAGATTACGATCTACATCACGGTGGTCGGGACGTTGATGAACCTGGCGGTCACGACGGCGCTCGCGTATTCGCTCTCCAAGAAATACTTGCCAGGGCGAAGCGCCATGCTGCTCGCGATTATATTCACCATGCTGTTCTCAGGCGGAATCATTCCGGGCTACATGATCGTGAAGGGGCTCGGGTTGATTAATACGTTATGGGCGCTCATGATTCCGGGTCTCGTATCTACCTTCAATATGTTGATTATGAAAACTTATTTCGAAGGGTTGCCGGCCGAGCTGGAAGACGCCGCCAAGGTAGATGGCTGTGGGGATTTGTCCACACTGGTGCGCATCGTACTGCCACTCTCGCTGCCGATCGTGGCTACGCTCGCCTTATTTTTCGCAGTCGGGCATTGGAATACTTATTTCTCCGGCATCATGTTTTTGCACGAACGTACGCTGTACCCGCTTCAGGTGGTGCTGCGCAATATGATCGTCACTCCTAGTGTTAGCCAGGAGCTGGCGGTTCCCCAGTCACAGATGGAGTCACTGCCTCCCGAGACGGTCAAGATGGCGGTTGTCGTCGTAGCTACGGTGCCCGTACTGATTCTGTACCCGTTCCTGCAAAAGTATTTCATGAAGGGGGTGTTGCTCGGCTCGATCAAAGGCTGATGCATGTCGATGTGTGGGGATTGTATAATGAGAAAACAGGAGGTCATCAAAGTGAAAAAGATAAGCTTAGGGTCAATGATGGCGGTTGCGCTTACGATGGCGATTACAGTATCAGCGTGTGGCAGTAAGACGGAACCTAGCAATAATTCGGCGACATCCTCGCCAACGGCGGGACCAACGGAAGCGGCCAAGAAACAGAAAGTATCGCTTACCTGGTTCGTTCAAGGTCCGAATAACTCACAGCTGCCTTCGGCTGACAAAGATTTCGTCAAGCAGGCGATCGAATCGAAGTTTAACGTGGATTTGAAGCTTATCTACATGGCGCTGGGTCCAGACTACTCGAGTAAGCTGAATACCATGATCGCTTCCGGGGACATTCCCGACGTATTCTATGCGGACGGACTGGAGTCGGTGAAATATGTGAAGGACGGCGTTGCACGGGACTTGACCGGGCTTGTAACGCCGGCTACGATGCCGAACTATTTCAAATATTGGATTAAAGAGGACGAAGTCAAACGTTATCAGGCGCTTGGTGTATTCAAGCGTGCGCCGATCCCATTCCCGAAGACGCTTGCTCGCTCCTACTACGTGCGGAAAGACTGGCTGGACAAGTTGAATATGAAGATGCCGGAGACGTATGATGACATGATTGCCGTCATGAAGGCGTTTACGGAGAAAGACCCGGATGGGAACGGAAAGAACGACACGTATGGTTTCTCCGTATCCGGCAATGGGACTTCCTTATCTCAGGACTTTCCTGAAATTATTAATAAAGGCTTGGTCGGTGACTTCATGCTGGACGGCAATCAGTTCGTCGATGTCCGCACCGATCTGCGGATGCAGAAAGTGCTGGACGATATCCGCAAAGTCATGGATATGAAGATTATCGATCCGGATTGGCTGTTGAACAAGAGTGGTCAGCATCTGGAGAAGGCACAGCAGGGTAAGATCGGGATCGTGCTTGGCGGCGGCATCGACTTTGCTTATGACAACAATCCGAATGGCATTCAGGCCAAGACCAAAGCCGTGACCGGTAACGCTAATGTCGATTGGCAGCCGTTCCATTTCGCAGCCAAGACCGGTGTTTGGTACGAGCCACTTCCATTGAATCCGTTCTTGCTCAGCTCCAAATCTTCGGAAGAGAAGGCCAAACGCTCTGTTGAGATTCTCGATTGGCTAGCTAGCGAAGAAGGCTTCCTACTGACCAAGTATGGGAAGGAAGGCGTTCACTACAAGCGCAGCGGGAGTAAGATCGAGCCGATCACGGATGCATATAAGAGAGACATAACCGATAATGGGAACTTCCTAAGCATTTATGGTTGGTTCGTGAATAGCGAGGCGAAGCAATTGGGATTGGACATTATCGACCCGAGTATGACCGAACGGGACAAAGCGATTGCCGCGAAAGTGATGTCTTATAAATTGATTCCGTCATTCGGCACAAGTCTTGTTGTCAAAGAAGGGATGGATCTCGCCTCGATGCGGAAGACGATGAACGAAGGCCATATCGATATCCTATTCAAGCAAAAGGATGCTTCCAAATGGCCGCAATTGCGCCAAGAGCTGATGGAGAAATTCGGCGGGAAAGCGATCTTCGATTATTACGCCGAGCAAGTATCGAGCGCCTTCGGCAAAACGATCACATTCCGGAATAATTAACCGAACCTTAGGCTGTCCGCAATCGCGGACAGCCTTTCCGTCAGATGCTATAATGATGTCGTAATGGAGTCGGAACGTTATGGAGGGAGAGGGTAGGCCAGCATGTGGAAGATCAAGAAGCCAGGCTTTGTCGGCATTAGTACGAAGCTGTTCATCCTTACCTTTGTTTCGGTTATCGGTGTCGTTACGGTCATCAGCTTTTTCGGTTACCAACGGGTATTCGCACCCATTCGTGAAAACAATGAGAAAGCGCTCCAATCGTCTGTTGTCGAAGTCGAGAACTACCTCAAGACGTTCATGAACAACATCCAATCCCAACTCTTGCTCTTGTCGAATCCGGTCATCTATGAGAAGAATGATTATAATGCGTTGATGGAGAACATGCTTAGCCTGCATCAGGAAGAGATCGAAGGATTTTACCTTGTGCAGGATGGGGAAGTGATCAGCAGTGTTCCGTTTGCCTATCAATTTTTCGTGTTGCCGGAACAGGTCACTACATTATTCTCGCAGACCGAGAAAACCGGGTTCTGGTGGAGTCCTCCGTACCATGTGTCAGAGAGAAAATCGATTTCGGTAGCGAAGCGGATCAATAACCATCGGATGATCGTGGTCGATTTGAATCTACGTGCATTAGCAGGACCTTTGGTCGTACAAAATCGGGATCAAAACATCTTTTTATTTACCAATAAAAGTGAATTTATTACGTCCAATATGATTACAAATACGTATGAACGCATTCAAGAGCAGGAGCAGATGGTGAGCGAGCTGCAGAAGCTTGTCCCGACAGGAGGTTCCACCTACGATCAGATTCATACGTCGAAAGCAACGTACAAAGTATTAAGAAGCGAACAAAATCGCTGGAATTGGGTCGTCCTCTCGGTCGTGAAGGAAGCGGAAGCTTATCCGCTTATTGCTTTGCTGAAGCGACAGCTGTGGTTCGTGTTGGCGATGGCCGTATTCCTATCCGCGATTGTATCCGTATGGATTGCCAACTACATTCAGAAACCGGTAAGCGTTATCATCAAGCAGATGAAGGCAGGAGCCAGAGGGGATCTGCATGCCCGAGTATCGATTAAGCGAAATGATGAATTCTCCTTTATTACCGAGGGTTTCAATCGAATGATGGATAACATCGAGCTGTTGTTCGAAGACTTGAAGCTTGCGGAAGAGAAGAAACGTCACCATGAGCTGAAGGTGCTGCAATCGCAGATCCATCCGCATTTTCTGAACAATACGCTTAGCGCCATCTATTGTCTGGACGAGGCAGGCCGGTCGGCCGAGATGGTGACGATGATTCATTCCTTAATGGGCATGCTGCAGTATTCGATTGATAAAGTAGGCGACATCGTCACGCTCAAGGATGAACTGCTGCACCTGGAACATTATGTACGGCTGATGAAGCTGCGTTACGGAGAGACGTTCGAGGTCGATATTGTCGTACCGGAGTGGCTGCTGGCTGTGCCGATTCCCAAGTTAACGATCATTACTTTGGTGGAGAACAGCATATTTTACGGCCTGCGTAAGCGGGAAGTGAACCATATTATCGTGACGGGATCGTCCGAGTCGAATGCGGTAGCGGTGATCGATGTCGCCGATACAGGACCTGGTCTAGAGCCGGAGAACTTGGAGCGTATTCTGGCAGGAGCACCGTCGACGTCATCGGTCAAAGGATTAAACGGGTTGGGGCTGCGCAACATCCAGGAACGCATTCAGCTTATCTTCGGCCCTCAATTCGGACTTCGGTTCCAGAACGAACCCGAGGGCGGACTACTCGTATCCATCCGACTGCCTGGTCCTACTGCGGATACCGAGCCAACTTTACTAAATACGAATAAGGAGGTGCGCTCCCATGCTTAAACTGTTGATCGTGGATGACGAGCTCTGGGTTCGCGAACGGTTCTCCGAGCGAATCGATTGGGAATCGATCGGCATCCGTCTAATCGGTGCCGCGTCTGACGCAGAAGAGGCCATCCAATGGATGGAGAGGGATAGGCCGCATCTACTGCTGACTGACATTACGATGCCGGGGATGAACGGACTGGAGCTGGCCGCGCACGTTCGGGAGAGATGGCCGAAGGTCAAGGTGATTATTCTCACCGCTTACGGTGAGTTCGCATTCGCCCAGCGTGCGATCTCGATCGGAGTAACGGATTACTTGATGAAGTTGGCACAATCGCCTGAGCAAATTCTGGAATCGGTTAGACTGGCGGCGCGCGACCTGAATAAGGAAATCGATGTCGACTGGCATCATGATTGGAGTGAACGTAAGAAGTGGGCCGATCGCGTTCTGGGAGAATCTGTACAGACCGATCAGCTTGCGTATCCTGCGGCTGTTGCCGAGCTGTTCGATCCATCATCATCCCGCTCATGCGCCATCCTCGCCTATGGGTGGGATGTGTATCGATTGTTCGGCACTCATGCTACTGAGGAACGAATGGTCCAATTGCAAGATGAGGCCGGTATGGCTATGGAAAGACAGCTTGGAGAGGGAATGCGGCAGCGCGCTATTCCTGGTGCGGAGACGAGCAAAGTCGTAGTCGTTCCCTATAGGGGGAATCGGTTGTTCGTCGTTGTCAGCATGACGACTCATGCTGCAGTTCAATCCGAGCTGCTATCGCTTGCCAAGGCGGGTCTGGACTTGATTCGGCCGATTGTGGGTCCTCATTGTTTTACCCACTTCGGCAGCAGCTTGACCGATTCCCAGCAAGGAGTGGAACAGCTGCGGGTTCTGCGTGACGGACTATCGGGTTATTTCTATAAAGACACCCCCTATATGATGGAGCCTTACCGTATTGCATTCCAGAGGGTTGATCCTATCATCAGCCGCAAGTGGCTGGCAGAAGCGGTCAAATCGCTGGAGCAAGGGACGACCGATCCGCTTCGCAAGGCGATCGAGGGTATGACGAATGCTGCCGAACCGCCGTATTTCCCACCGGATCTTCTCCGTCTTTCGCAGAAGCTGCTCGATGCCGCCTCGATCGTACTGCCTCCGTCGGTTGCGGCTACACTCCATACGGTCCCTTACATCGAGCGGATGGAGGATTTCATAAGCTGGTGGGAGATGACGTTCCAGCAGTTGGAGCATGCGATCGGAGACCAGACGGTGTTCCGCATGAGGAAAGAAGTGCAGATCATGTGCCGGATCATTCGCGAGCGGTATGCCGAGGATTTGCAGGTAGCCGATCTGGCCCACCACGTACAGCTTCACCCTTCCTATGCCGGTCAGCTGTTCAAGCAAGAGACCGGGGAACACGTCTCCGATTATTTGAACCGGGTCCGGATCAAGAAGGCAGAGGAGCTGCTGGACCATACGACGATGAAGATTTATGAGGTTTCGCAAGCTGTTGGTATTTCGGACTACCGTTACTTTTGTCGATTGTTCAAGAGCTTCACAGGTACGACCTCAACGCAGTATAAAAAAGCTGGCTCGGGAGGCGACCCAAGCGGTCGGTAAGCGAACGTTAACGAGCCGTCGGATTATGGAAACAACCCTGTGCGGTCGGTTTCCCCGTTTTTTGCAGCTTCTTTTCGGGCAGCGGCGCTAAGCCTGGGAAGCGGAACAAAAGCGATCGAATGGCCCTTCTGTACGGCGGTGGGGGCGACTCCGGTAAATTTTTTGAAAATGCGATGGAAATAAGATTGCTCGCAGTATCCGAGATGATCGGAAATTTCCGCAATCGTCATGCCGCCCACTTTCAACAATTGGCAGGCCACGGATACTTTGACCTGATGAATGAAATCGATGGGCGTTTGTCCCAGCATTTCCTTGAATATTCTCGTAACGTGATTCGGGGATCGGTCGATGTGACGCGCCAAGTCGGACAGCTGAATCGGCTTGCAATGATTGTGCACGATATAGTTTTGCAGCCTGTTGATCAAGTCCTTTTTGACGGCGGAGCTATGTTTGTGCCGCGCATCGTGAATCAATCTCCCGACCAACTCGAGTAAGATCCCTTGGCAGATCAGATGCCCCCCGAGCGCTTGATCGAACCATTGCATCAGAAGCATGGAGAAACGCTGCCTGAAGTAGTTGGCGTTGTGCATGCTCCATTTGAATACGCCGTGTTCGCGCAATACGTCCAAGGCCGCTTCCGCCTCACTTGAAGCAGTGAAGTGCGCGGAATATTTCTGATGCGGGCCTTTGGCATCGTTATGGCAGGAGCGTATCGTGCCAGAAGGGATAAACAGAACGTCCCCTTCGTGAAGCTCGAGCACTTCTTCTTTTACTTGGTATATAACTTTTCCACCTGTAACGAAGATCAGAATATGGTGATAAACGGGCTCGGCACGGATTTGCCATTTCTCGATGCGGTCGTCGTACAAGACGGATTTCAAAGTAAACATGAGTAATCTACCTCCTCTCCAAAGTTGGAAAAGCGATTTTATCCTTAACGGGGTACGATGCTTATTCCATTCTACGTGTGAGTCCAATGTCCTTTTTCATCGGATGGAATTAATAAAAGGGTTGAATCGTTCAAAAAGAATCGCTAACGTTCATGGATATTGAATTCGCCATCGTGATAAATTGGAGGTAAGTTTAGAGCAGAGAGGGGTTCGAATGTTGAGTGAAAAAATAAAGATCATTGATTGCGACGTACACAATTCGCTAAGAAGCGCAAGAGACTTGCTGCCCCAGAAACCATAACGCAGAGTGCCGAGTGAAGTAGAGGCGAACATGCGGCATGATTTGAAAACGTTTACATTTGAAAATGCTACGGCGATTATACGATTTTAGGAAGGTAGCAAACGATTCTAAAGGGGGATGAACGTGGCGATCGTATCGAAAAAAATGAGAATGGTTCCATTAATGTTCATGCTGTTACTTGTTGCTTGCGGCAAATCTGACAGCGGTTCCGCAGGTAATATACCTAGTGCGCAGACACCGCCGGCGGAAATTGTTTTCTACGGGGGTTCGACTCAGCCGAAAGATTTCTTCGATAAACAGTACGGAGAATTGCTTTATAAAAAATTTCCTCAGCACACGTTCAAGTATATTCAGATGCCCAGCACGAACCTTCAGGAAGGTACGGCCAAGCTGCTGACGGAAGGCCAGCGGATCGATATTTTCTACAACAATATCGGGATTTTCGAGAATACGTTGTTTTCGTTCGGGATGCAGTACGATATGACCGATCTGATGAAGAAGCATCAGGTCGATCTGGGCCGGCTGGAGCAAGAATCGATCAAAGCGATGAAGCAGTTTTCCGGAGGAAAAACGTACGGCGTTCCGGTCACCGATATGAAATTTGTATTATTTTACAACAAAGATATATTTGATAAATTTGGTGTCGCTTATCCGAGAGACGGCATGACGTGGGATGAGGTGTTAGAGCTTAGCAAGAAGCTGACGCGATTTGAGAACGGCACTCAGTATGTCGGTTTGAGTACGTCCCCCAGTCAATTCATTGCCCAGAACCAGTTGTCCATCCCGATAGTCAACAACCAGACGGAGCAGCCGACAATTAATACGAACCCCGGTTGGCGAAGGCTGTTCGATACGTTGTTCGTGCAGCCGATGCAGGATAACGGTGTTCGCAGTAAGATTGGAACATTGAAAACGATACCGGCCAACGATGCGTTCGTGACGAAGCAAGATTTGGCGATGTATGCGTACAACATTGCCATCTACATCAGCCCAAGTTTAATTCCGGCCATGAAGCAATTCAATTGGGATATGGTTACGGTGCCCGTCTTCCCCGATGCGCCGGGAGTCGGTTCGCAGACGACCCCGTTCTACTTCGGCTTGACTAATATGACGAAAGAGAAAGACGCCGCCATGGAAGTATTGAAGTTCATGATTTCGGACGAGTACCAGACTTGGGTTTCCCGGCGCGGCTTGATTCCGACCTTGATGACGGAGGAAACGAAGAGAGAGTATGGGAAGGAAACGGCTTTTCCGGATAAAAATTATGCCGCCCTCTTCAAATACAAGAATGCGCCGATCCCGCCTTATGCGGACTATACGTTCTCGGTAAACAGTGTATATGCGGCTTCAGCATTGCCTGTGGCGAACGGTACGAAAGATATGAACACGGCGTTCCGCGAAGCGGAGGAGCTCGCGCTCAAACGGATCGAAGAAGCAAAGAGGAACAGAACGGCAAAATAGACGAAATGCGACAGGTCAAATCGTGGGATTCGCCCCATGCGGAGCGTGCCCCGCCCGGACTGCAGGATTATATTCGATCGGTATTTAAGCGATTTCATTACGTAGTAGGAGGAATGTACGATGGACGATAACCATGTAAAGATGACCGGGCGAAGCGAGGAAGAGACACAAACTGGACGGAACGGCGCGATCAGCAGAAGAGCAGTGCTGGCTTCGCTTGGTATGGCAGGGGCTGCGGTCATCGGATCGACGCTCGGCTCCGCTCATACCAGCGCCACTTCCGTATTGGAATCGGTATACGGAGATAAGGCTAAGAATCCGGATAAGCCGCCGAAAGATCCGAAGTTGAAGGACTACGGTAATACTGCGGTTCTGAAAAGCGTGGTTGATCTTCTCACCGCACCGATGACAGTTGACACCTTGTACATCTTGCAGGGATACCACGCGAATACGGATTATGGCGGCGGCCTGTTCTATTGGAACCCGGGCAAGCCAAAGAGCGAACATAACGGCGGGACCGTAATAAGCCCGACTGTTCCGTGGGACGGATCTCGTGCAGGTCATCCCAACTTTCTTCTTGACGTCGGCGAGTCTCAGCCAGGCGGGCTTGGATGCTTCTGTCGTCCTGAACTCGAWTGCTATCCGGTGCAAATGTTCGGAGCGATAGCCGATTGGGATGGGACAACCGGGTTCGATAACCGGATGGTAATAGAAACAACCGTCAAGTCTGTTTATAAGACTGTTATCCCGAAGGGGGATTATGGCGTCGCTGCCGAGGGATCCATTTTCATCCAAGGTTACACCAGCAAACGAATCGAGGGTGAAGGAACGCTTCATAAGATGGGCCGCAAAGGAATTTTTTCGTTTAACACTTGCACGGACATTACGATCAGCGGGATCGGTATGGATGGACAGATCGTCCGCGACGAGGCTGAAGGCGGCAACATATGGGACAAAACGCGTCCTGCCGTCAATTATGCGTTTGCAGTATCCTTCGCCAGTTGCCACCATTGCGAGGTAAGTGGTACCCGCATCTATGATTTTGCTTGGGATGGGCTGGTCGCACAGGGGAAAGTCGCGGCGGGCGGCATGACGGCCACGCTCTCGACCGAGATTGTTTTCCGCAACAATAACATCAGCTCGATTCGCGGGAGCCAAATTTGGATCAAGGCCGTTCACGGGGCGGATATTAGCCGGAACAAGCTGTATAACCCGACCGATTTCGCTCAGAAAGCCAATGCAGTATTTGTCGTGGAGTGGTGCGAGGAAGTCACCGTCGCGCACAACCGAATGAACTTCATCGGGGACAACGCGGTCGGTATAGGCCAAATGCTGAACAAAAATGAGTTCGCCCGCAACAAGCGCATTATCGTCGATCATAACCTGATCAAGACAACCCGTTACCACTCCATCTTGATCGCTCAGGGCGAAGATATCGACGTTACGCATAACATCATTCACGAGGCCGGATGCAAGACCATTATGCCAGGCAACAACTCGGTCGTTCTCACCGCGGCCATTACAATTTTGGCCGGAGGTGTAGAGCCCAGCAATGCGAGAGTTTTGGTCCAAGGCAACACGATCCGGCATCCGTATGAGTATGGAATTTTTGCATTTGATCGATCCGGTACTTCTTTCGCCAAATCATCCGAAGACATCTCTATAGAAGGCAATACGATAACCGGGGCCGGAAAGCTGCCAACGGCAACCCGGGTGGCAAGCGGCGGTATAATGACCCAATACCAGAAGCCGGTCAAAATCGGTGGCAACGTCATCGACAACATCACGGGCGACGGAATCCGCGTCTTCGGCGATGCGGTTATAGCCGGAAATGTGCTATCTCAGTTGATCGGATTCGGCATTAACGTGCTGGCCGACACGATGTGGGGCAATAAGGTTCTCAGTTCGGCACTAACCGGCAACACGGTCAGAGATGCGACACGAACAGGGATCAGCGTAGCAGGACGCGATCAGATAACGCTAACCGGCAATACGACTATCCGATGCGGCAGAGACGTCAATCCGGGAACGGAGAACATAACGACAGCAACCCAATACGCCGGTATTTCTACATACAACATCAGGCTCGTACAAACCGGCGGCAACCATATGCGCGAATGCGGCTCTAGCGGCTTCGTGTCCCGACTGTGCGATTATGTGCATGACACCGGCTCTACAATGTCGGAGAACGGCCAAGTGTTTACCGTAAACAACTTGAAGAGCGGAGCATATCTGGAAGGCAGCGCAACGCGACTGGTCAAGGCGGCATTCCTKCTGCCGCAAGGCGATGGCGGTACGACGCAGTATTACCCGATCCGCATCTTGTACGCCGACCCATCGGCAGTCGCAGTTGACGGCCGGTTCAYCAACCATACTGCCGCCAGTCTCGGAGTCAACGCAAAATCTTTGATCAACATTCCATAATCAAGCAGAAGAGGTATGTTTGCGCCAAAGGCCGTGGAAACTCCCGTTGTTCCCCCGGAAATAGGGAGGAATAAGAATGATGCCCTTTCTGCAAGCCGTTCGACCGGCGAAGAAGGGGCTTTTGTCAGTGAGGCAGTAATTATGCGGCTGCTAATGGCAGCCTCACTGCATCACTAGCTCTACCTTGCTGCTACTAGCTGCACCGGCAAGCGCAGAATCGTACTCATCGTCGACGGATCGCTCTTGCGCGGATCAGAAAGGTAGATCTCATGGTGCAGGCCGCCTTGCACCCATCCGCGTTCCTTCATATATTGGTGCATCTGCCCTAAGGTTTCCGGCTCCGTCGCGTAAGGCCCGACATGCAGCATCTGGACGCTAGGGCCTTCTTTCATGGTATCAAATGTAAGCAGGGCTAATAATACACCTAGTTGCTCCTTCTTGGCTGCTGCTACCACGCGAGCTTCCTCCACATCGTTGGCTGTCACGTATGCAGGTAAGCGGATCATCAGCTTCCAACGCCACTGCTCTCGGGGCACGTCAAGCGCATCCTCATCGGAATCTACCCACCACAATCCTTCCAGCTTCGCGACCGTGAAATCTCTCCCCTGCTTCTTCCAGATTGCTTTCACCGCATAACCGACGGTATACAGAGCTTCAACGGCATTGGTAAAGTGCGCGCTGTCTGGAGACCCTTGATGGGTAATGGTGATATAACTGCCTTCTTCAGTAAAATCGATAAGCTGCGGAGTGGTTGAAGCACTGTAGTAGTTTTTGTACAGCTTGGTTAGATCGAGCTTGTCCATACATATGACCTCCTGAGAATGGGGATGCGGTTAGTATACTCGAACATCCCTGACAATTCTGGTCAGTGAAGTAGAGACGTGACGCAATGTCATCCATCAGTTTCACGCAGGGGAAATCCAGCTTAAGCCCCGGTCCCAGACAGCTCCAACTCCAGATCCGACTGGTGCAGCTTACCATTCCTCATCACGAATCGTTGATCGCTCATTCTTGTAATCGCGGGGCGATGCGTGACGAAGATGAGCGTTGTCCCTCGGAGGCGCCGCGTCAGCTGCTCAAGCAGCCGTTGCTCGGTCCGCAGATCGAGTGCGGATGTGGCTTCGTCCAGCACCAGGATCGCAGGCTTGCGAAGCAGCGCCCGTGCGATGCTGATCCGCTGCCGCTCGCCGCCGGATAGGGCAAGCCCTTGCTCACCCACCGGCGTGTGCCATCCTTCCGGCAGTTGAGCGATCCAATCTTCCAGCTCGGCCAACCGAATGGCCTGACAGATCGCCGAGAAGTCGGTTTCGTCGCTGCCGTAGACGATATTGTCCAGGATCGTGCCGCTGCGCAGCAGCACTTCCTGTGTAATGCAGAGCAGATGTCGCCGCAACCAGCGCTCATCAATCAAGGACAGAGGGATGCCGCCAATGGTAATCATCCCGGATGAAGGCGACTGCAGCCCTAGCAGGAGGTCGGTCAATGTGGACTTGCCCGATCCGCGGGCACCTACGATGGACACGACCGAACCAGCCGGGATGCGGAAGCTGACATCCCGAATGACAGGCTGCCCGCCGCTGTGATGGAAGGACAGGCCGATCGCTTCGATGTCACAGGCGTCCCCGGGCGGACACGGACCAGATCGGATCTGTGCCGGAGAGGCAACTTCGGCGATCCGGTCGATAGCGGGCGACGCTTTCTTCGCCGCGAAATACGTCTCGAAGAAGGCGATGCCGAACGGACGGAGCCAGTTGTACACCGCGGCGAAGGCGACAAGCGAGCCGATCGTCATCTGGCCTTGAACGACGAGCCGCCCGCCGGCGAAGTACAGGATGGCCAGGAAGCATGAGCCTAGAAACACGCTGATGAATTCGGCTGCGTGATTCGTGATGATGTTGCGGCGGTTGACGTGCAAATCGCGCTGGAGTGCGATGTCCAATGCCCCGATCGCTTGATCTTCGCGGCCTGTGGCTTTGATGAACGAAGCGGCGGATAACACTTCCCGCATCGTTTCGGTGACACGCGACGTCTGACGCGCTGTTTCTGCTGCGCGCCGTTTCACTTGGCTGCCTAAGCACGTCATGAGTACGGCATGTAGTGCCCAGAGTATAAGGATGAGCAGGGCTAATCCGGGGTGCAGGAAGAGCAGGACGACCGATCCAACCGTAATCGTGATGAGCAGCCAGAGCATCCACCAGATCTGGTTGTCGACGAACTGGACGACATGATCAGAGTCGTCGAGTGTTCGAGTCATCAGGTCACCGGGCTTATGCTGCTGCATCCAGCTGATCGACCGATGCTGGAAGCCGTCCAGCAGTTCGGCCTTTCCTTGGCCGGCTAAGTGGAGAACGAAGCGTAATGCGTACGTTTCGATAGCGATGACGACGCTCCCCAGGATGGGCACGACCACCGTACACAGACAGACGATAAGCAGCAGCCCCCAATTGTGCTGGGGGAGCACGCGTTCCAGAATGTACTTGGTCATGATCGGCGGAGTCATGAAGCATAAGCTGCCGAACAGGATCAGGCTGGCTGTGACGATGAGATTGCGGTGATACGGGCGAGCCCGTTTCCACCAGTACTTCCATGCTGCTGATTGGTTAGACGAGAGCGCTATCCCGCTCACCCTCCTTCAGGGATTCCATAGTTCGATACGGATTCGCTTGTTGGTGCTGCTGGCTGTTCCATAGACGGGCATAGACACCGCCCGGTCTGCGCAGCAATTGCTCATGTGTCCCTTCCTCGACCAAGGTACCTTCCGCTACAACGAGAATCCGGTCAGCGTTCATAGCCGCTTGCAGGCGATGCGTGACACTGATCCGGGTGATGCCTTCCGCACGGGCGTGGACGTCGAGCGCATCGTTCACGACCGCTTCGCTGGCTGGATCAAGTGAAGCGGTCACTTCATCGAGCAGCAGCAGGTCAGGCTGCTTCAGCATCGTGCGGATCAAGCCGATTAACTGACGTTGCCCGCCGGATAGCACAGCCCCCTTGTCACCCAGCACCGTAGCATAGCCATCCGGAAGCTTCCTGGCTATGTCTTCCGCACCGAAAGCGTGCATCCAGTACTCGATCAAGGCTGGATCAGCCTCCGGTTGCAAGTAGGTCAAGTTGTTCTGCAGACTGTCGTTGAACAAGTATCCTTCCTGGGTTACATACCCGATTCGCCTTCGTAGATAGGCGGCGTCCAGATCGGACAGATTGGCATCGCCGAGCTGGATGCTCCCGGCGGAAGGCTCGATTAGCCGCACAAGGAGCTTAAGCAGCGTGCTCTTCCCGGCGCCGGTTGGTCCTACGATGGCTACGTGTTCACCAGGAGTCACAGTGAAGGTGACGTCCTGAAGTAGAGTACCCCGATCCCCCGCTACCGCTACATGGCGGAACGTGATCGGCATGTTGCGAATATGCAGCGGTTGCCACAGTCCGATGGTTCGGCCGGGCTCTTGAGGCAGCCTGGAGTAGACGATGATGCCGCGCAGCCGGATGCGTATGTCGGCAATCGTGACGTACTGCATGAAGAACAAGCGGACAGGTGCGTTAATGGCGGGTATGAAAGCAATGACGGTCATCAGCTCGCCAATCGTGGCTTGTCCGGCCGCCACCTGCCACCCGATGAACAAGAACACAATGGCAGGAGCGAGCGAGTCCGGGATTCGTGGGAAGCCCTTGAAAGCATCGGTGAGAATGTTCTCCTGGAACGAGAGCTTGGCCCATTGTTCTTGTTCCCGGGCGAATTGCTCGAATTCCTTGCGTTCGGTTCCGAAGATGCGGATCTGTTTGTGGGATTCGAGCTTTTCCAGCAAGCTTTGCCGGATGACCGCATTGTGATGAATGAGCTTCTGACGAACGTCACCGCGTTTCTTGCCGAATACATGGACCGGGATGAACAGCACGATGTAGGCAAGGACGATCATAATAGCTACAGGCCAGTAAATACGGCCAATGACAATGATGGCGGTACAGCCGAGCAGCGTGGCCTGAATGAGGGTGGGGAGGGTGAACAACCCGAACTGCTGAATCATACGGGTGTCCTGAATACACCTCTGCAGCAGCTCCCCTCTAGAGGTCTTGGTGAAAAAATCCGACGAAGTGTGGAATACCGACTTCATGGTTTGCAGCGTCAGTCGATTGGTCAAGCGCTGCATCGCTTGCATGGAGACGTAACTGCGAATCGTGGTGAACAGCTCGATGATCAGGAAGACGCTGGCTAATACGATCGCATCACGGAGAATCGTCTCCCCATGGCCTTGCATGACCTCATCGATCATGCGACCGATGTAGAGTGGCGAGATTGCGCTGGCCGCCGTAATGGCGATGGTGAGCAAGGAGACGAGCAGCAGGACGCTCTTGCTTCCGGCGATCTGCTTGACGAAGAATACGAGCCAATCCGGCAGTTGAATGTGGTTCAGTGGACTCACTCCCCCATGAAAGAAACGCCATCATCGTATCAGCAAGTCCAAATCAGGGTCAATCGGGGAAAACAAGCGTTCCCCTATTCGACATCCCTTCCACTTGTTCGTCCCCATCAGGCTAGTGAGCATTTTCAGAAAATGCAAACTTGCATTATCTCGTTCAATCGCTCTTTTTCGCTGCAAATCCTTACCTGTCGATGACAAACAAGAAAACCCGCACAACGGCGGGCTGGGAGCGTGAAAAAATATTTTTTCTGAGTGTGTATGGAAATTTGCGCCAATTTGTGGAGGGGTTTATACCTTACCTGTCGTAAATTGAACGAGCAAACAGACCGCAATGACACATACCCAGACGATTCCTCCGAGCAGCACAGGCTTCGTTCCAGTCTTGACGAGCTGTCTGAAATCTACATGCAATCCAATCGCGAACAGCGCCATGCCAATCATATATTTCCCGGCAAAATTCGTATAAGTAACTAGCGCATCGGGGATAATGCCAACCGTATGCAACAAACTGGCGGCGAGGAAATACAATATAAACCAGGGAATAATCCGAAGCAGACTTGCCTGGCCCCCTGTGTCCCCGTTAGCTGCTGCGCCTGATCTCTTGCGCTTCAAGCTTACAATAATAGCGAGGATCATACAGATCGGAATAATGAACGTGGAGCGGGTCAGCTTCACGATGGTCGCATATTGGCCTGCTGCTTCGCTGTATGTGTATCCGGCAGCAACAACGGACGAAGTATCATTAATGGCAGAACCGGCCCATAGGCCGAAACCCATGTCGGATAAGTCCATCCAGTGGCCGAGCGGCGGGAACAGCAGGGCGGCTACGATATTGTACAAGAAGATCGTCGAGATCGACAGGGCGATCTGCATCTCCTTGGCTTCGATAATCGGAGCTACGGCGGCAATGGCCGAACCCCCGCAGATGGCAGTCCCGGCTCCGACGAGCGTCTGTAGCTTGTTGTCGATTCGGAGCAACTTGCCGACTAGGTAAGCGACTACGAAAGCCGTTCCGAGGGTGATCAGCGTGACGGAGAGAGAGGCAGTTCCGGTCTCCCAAACCTGCTTCAGATTCAAGCCGCAGCCCATGGCTACTATGGACCACTGTAGTATTTTCTTGGACGTGAACGAAATGCCGGCTTTGTACCGATCAGGTTTCTTAAGCGTATGGTTCCAGATTACACCGAGAGCCATGGAGAAGATGGGCGCACCGATAAACGGAAGCAGCATGCCTAGCCAATAACCAGGCAGGGCCATTGCCATTGTGAGCAGTAGGCCGGGTGTGAGTTGTTTCAAGCGGTTCATAACATATCTCCAAGTTAAGTAGGATGGAAGCAGTTCAAGGTTATTACTCTTATTGTAGAGGGAGACCCTGTTAAGATCAAATTAAAAAGTGTAATCGAAATAATAAGCGGAACTGATGAATGGGTACTTGCGCTAGGGGGGAGAATCAGGTATATTAAAGTTAAATCAATTCTTACTAAAAAGGTAGGAAATGTGGGGATTCGAACATGAGAGACGACATTCACAACCAACGTTGCCCGAGATGCGGCTCACAACTGAATAATTCCACCAGTGCGAAGCACGAGCTATGCGAAGCATGCAACGCGAAGTTCGCTCCGTCTGCGGCTGAATTGAAGGAGACCCTTGTGTACTGGGAAGACTCCAGCGGTCTGCGCTCGGTCCTGAAACATATCATCGTCCTCAGTGCAATTGTCGGGATCGCGCTAATTGCCTATTATATGGGAAGTTAAGTGGCTTGGGAAATAAGAGAAACCCGTCGATGGACGGGTTTTTGTGTGTGTAGAGTATCAAAAGTAGCGAGACTCGGAACCTGTAGGGAAATGGAGCGGGATAGCGTTGTTTCATCACCTTATTTGGCTAGGAAAGGCTGATTCGCAACATTAACGCTGTTTGATCATCTTATATGACGTGTTTCTCCTCGATTCCATGATTTCGGATGGAGTAGAGTGATGAATGGACCTATGTCAATAGAGTGGACTCCCTGAAAGAGCTTGGTTTTACAGGATGCTCTCATAGTACATGGCTTCAAATCGATCGGGTGACAGGTAATTTAGATAGCTATGAGTACGTTTTCGGTTGTAGAAAAATTCAATGTATCTAAAAATGCGTTCTCGAGCTTCTGCC
>NZ_JBFUIX010000099.1:0-19443 GCF_056401635.1 Paenibacillus sp. P4_E11
TAGCTATGTTAAAGACGATAATAGCTATGTTAAAGACGATAACTAATCCGATGGGTCCGATCTTACTCGCGAAGGGACGGCCAGATATTGGATTTAAATGGAATGTGCTCGTGGCGGCGATCAATACGATCGTGTTGTGGTATACCGTACAAATCAATATTTATATAATGGTTTGGTCCTATGTGGGGCTCGTTATGTTGTACTTTGTACTCATCAAGATCATATTACAATATCAGATTCACCTTTATTGGAAACCTTATTTGCAAAGTCTGCTGCCTAGTACAGTTCTAAGCTTAATTATGGGAGTTTCGGTTTATTATTCCATCCAACTCTTACAGCTTCTGCACTTGCAAGACCTGTTAATTACAGGTATTTGCATTACATGGTGTATTGCTTGTTATGCGGGTTTGTTCCTGTGGGTTGAACAAAAGTATGCTAAGAAAATAGTTGCGGATTTATTTAGAAGAAGGGTGATGGGTTAATTGCCAGGTATCGCAGGATTTACAAGAGCCCCTGTTGGCTATGAAGAGGAGGTAACGGTGTTAAGAAAGATGAGGGATCTTATTACCCATCACGACTATTACGTCCAAGATCCATTGTTTTATGACAACAACGTTTGCGGTACTCGTGCCCATATCAATATCATTCAGAAGGAGCAGCAGCCGTACCAGAACGACGGAGTTTACGTTTGGCTGGACGGGGAGTTCTACAATCATAGTGAACTGCAGGCGCTGGCGGGAATGGAATGCGAGAATGATCTGGTCCTGCTCAGCCTATTGTATCAACGTAAGGAGAACTTTGAATTTCTGAGTAAGATCGACGGCATATATGCTGCTGTTATTTATGATTCTGGACGACAAGAGGTTCATTTGATTTCCGATCGGTACGGTCTCCGGCAGTTATTCTGGTCGCATCATCAAGGATCTCTGATCTGGGGATCGGAGCTTAAGACGATGTTAGCCTTACCGGGGTATACCCCGGTAATCGACAAGATGGCTGTTGAACAATTTATTGAAATTGGCTACTTATTGGAGAATAGAACTTGGTTCGAGAATGTGGAATTGATTCCACCTGGTACGATCCTTACATATGATCTGGGTACAAAAACAATCGTGATGAAGCCATATTGGTGGTGGAACGAGATTAAGCCCTTAACGGGACGGTTGGATGAGAATGAGATTATTGAACAGTTGGGGGCGCTCTTCCGCAACGCGGTACAATTACGTTCTACGAGAGGGAATCAGATTGGCCTTCAATTAAGCGGGGGCTTGGATTCCAGAGCCATCTTGGCCGCTATTCCACAATCGAACCATCCCATGTACGCCTTGTCGTTCGGCAAGAATGGCTGTGACGATATTCGCTTTGCTGCGTTGGCAGCGGAACGTAAGGGTGCTGTGCAGCTGGTTA
This sequence comes from Paenibacillus sp. P4_E11, assembly GCF_056401635.1. Classification (NCBI taxonomy): domain Bacteria; kingdom Bacillati; phylum Bacillota; class Bacilli; order Caryophanales; family Paenibacillaceae; genus Paenibacillus; species Paenibacillus sp. P4_E11. The sequence continues at coordinate 1,408 of NZ_JBFUIX010000099.1, forward strand.
AGGAAATAGACGACAAGAATTGGCTCATGCCCAGATTAGACGGAATTTGGTGGACAGATGGACTCAAGGATTTGAAGCATATGCATGGCATCGTGGCAACGAGTGAAGATATGCGAAGTAAGATATCGATTAATCTGAATGGGTTCTTGGGAGATGCCGTGCTGGGTGGCAGTTATATGAAGGATGCTAGTCTAATCAACCATCCAGTGAACAAGAGACTGGCCGCGAAATACATGGGATGTTCAGAGAGCTTGTTGGAAAACTATCACCTGTATGACAATCTACCCAAATCGGACTATTACTTTATTCAGAACCGCGGAAGGAGACTTATATCCGGGGGAACGAAATTGACTCTAACTTCAATCGAACACAGGAAGCCCTTCTTTGATAACGCATTATTCGACTTTGTTTACTCCTTGCCAGATTCACTCCGGTTCCATAATTACATCTATAGAAAGATGCTCTTAGCACAATTCCCGGAATACTTCACCGACATTCCTTGGCAGAATACCGGGTTCCCGATTAGCTGGCCTGATTCTATGGTGAAAATAGCTTCGATTCCCAAAAAAATAAATAGGAAACTGTCAAAGGGGATGGAAAGACTAGGCATTCCTATCCATGATCCGAATGCGTATACCGATTATTCGAACTGGATTCGATATGGCGATGCCAAACGTTTATTCCAACAAACATTGAAGGACGACAAAGCCATTTATACCAACTATATACCTCGGAAGTCGGTCATCGATGCGTTAGAGAAGCATATGAAAGGTGAAGACCATACAGATACATTGTGCCGGGTGTTCACTTTGGAGATATGGCTGCAGCAGGTTTACAACGGGAGGTTCAGAGAAAATCATATGAGGTCAATGAAAGAACTCGTTTTATAACGAGCTGGAATAAGGGGTGAGCATGTGATTGCGAAGAGTAAACCTAATATTATTTTGTTCAGAGAACTTCTTCTGCCGGCATCGGAGACATTCATCGTAGGACAGGGTGAAGCCTTGCGGAACTTCCGTTCTCAATACGTTGGCATGGTGCCTGTGAGAGGACTGCAATGTCCTGCGGATCGAACACATGTGATGAGTTCTGCTAATCCGATCGGGAAGATAGCCAGGACAGCGTTTAAGTACACGAATATGGATATCGGGATGGGAATTATGAAGAAGATCCAACAATTGGATCCGGTACTCATCCATGCGCATTTCGGTTTCGGAGGGATGATCGCCATGCCCATTGCCAAGCAATTGGATGTTCCCCTCTTCGTTACGTTCCATGGTTATGATGCGACGATTCATGACAATGCCTATAACCCATGGTTCAAGAGCTGGATTAAATCTCGACGTGGGGAGTTGCAACGTAAGGGTGCGGTGTTTATTGCCGTATCGGACTATATTAGAAGGAAAATGATCGAGCAGGGGTACCCGGAACACAAGATCGTTCAACATTATATTGGAATTGATCTAGAGAAATTCACTCCAAGCAGCCAAGTTGAACGGAAACCGATCGTATTGTTCGTAGGAAGACTTGTTGAGAAGAAGGGGGCCGCTTATCTGATCGAAGCTATGAGTATGGTGCAGAAGAAGCTGCCAGAAGCAAAGCTTGTAGTAATCGGAGAGGGTCCGCTTCGAGAACAGCTGGAAATGCAATGTCACGATACACTCATCAATTATGAATTTCTAGGCGTACAGCCGCCGGACAAAATAAAGGAAATGCTTAACATTGCGAAAGTGTTCAGCGTTCCCAGCATTGTTGCTGAGAATGGGGACGCTGAAGGGTTCGGCATGGTTTTTGCTGAAGCGGGCGCAATGGGAGTACCCGTCGTCAGCTTTGCCACTGGCGGTATTCCGGAGGCAGTAGCTCATGGGGAGACTGGTTTGTTGGCTGCAGAGAAGGATAGCGGGATGCTCGCCAGCTATATCAAGGAATTACTGGTGGATGAAAGTTTGTGGTGCAGATTCAGCGAGAATGGCAAGGAACGGGTGCGCCGATTATTTGATGTCCATAAACAAAGTGTTCTACTTGAAGGGATATATGCCAAACAAATGACGGTGGGCATATAAGGTATGGAGACATCGACTTCTGATCAACATGCGCAACCAGGAGCAGGGGAACGAATCTTCGCAATCCTCACTTTATTTTTAACTACGGAGGCCGTATTTCCTTTGCTGTTAAGAGCAGGGATTATGAATGCTTACAGTATGCTTAATGCTTATTGGATGGTAGTCTACGCAATTAGTTTTTATTTGATCGTTGTAAGATGTAAGGTTAGTTTCAAGACGTTATTCCAAGAGAAATTGTTGTATTTGTTAATAGTCGTAGCGGTCCTATCCATCCTATGGTCATCTTCCTATACGGCGACATTCAAAGGGAGCATGAATCTGATCGGATCTGTGATTTTCTCTGTTTATTTGTCCTATCGTTACTCACTAAGACAACTATTACTGTTATTAGGTTGGGCTCTGGCATTGTGTACGGTCCTAAGCTTACTTGCTGTTCTCTTCCTACCTCAACTTGGGGTGTCGGATGATGGCTGGCGGGGGATTTTTGCGCAAAAAAACATATTAGGCCGAGTCATGCTGGTGTCTATTCTGACATGGACATTTATTGCAACAATGAAGAGAATCTATGTGATCCCGGCCATGATTCAGTGCATTCTTTCCATGTACTTATTACTGGGATCGTCCTCCACAACTTGTCTTTTTATGCTGCTTCTATTAACTCCGCTGTTAGTAATATACAGAATGGTATACTTCCACAAATTTCTTGCCAGTACACTATTTATTTATTTTGTAGCGATTTGCTGCACATTGGGCTATTGGGTGGCTACGAACTACGAACAGCTCTTATTGGCATTCAACCGTGACCCTACATTAACCGGACGGGTGGAGTTATGGGAGAATGTATTCCATATGATCTTGGCTAATCCCTGGCTAGGATACGGGTACTCAGGATTCTGGAATGGATGGAATGGACCTTCGGCTAATGTGTGGTCAGTCATTCGTTGGGAACCTTTATTTTCGCATAATGGATATTTGGAAGTGGCCTTACAAGTGGGTTCCCTTGGCCTGATCGTATTAGTCAGCTCACTGGTCGCAACGGTGGTTAATGCCGTAAAGGTCGTATTAGCGGAGAAACAGTTTATTTATATGTTCTACCTCATATTCCCTGTCTTAACGATCGTATACAATTTCTCGGAACATACGTTTCTGAAGTCGAATTTCTTATTCTGGATCGTATACATGGTCATTTCTCTCAAGGTGCACGGTTCATTCGAACAGCAGCGAGTAAGGAGGGTTAATCATGGGCCCGTTAGTCAGTATTATAATTCCAACCCTGAACCGAGCAGAGCTTCTCCGTAGAGCGATAGAAAGTGTACTAGCTCAAACGTATACCCCTATCGAAGTTGTCGTTGTAATTGATGGTATTGACGACCCGACGGAACGGTTATTAACGAACTATTCTAACGATCACAGGATAAAGGTTATTCAGAATAATTATTCTACAGGGGGAGCAGAGGCCAGAAATATCGGGGTCGCTAACGCTGGCGGAGAATGGATTGCATTCCTGGATGATGATGATGAATGGATGCCGAATAAACTGGAGCTTCAGATGAATGAGGGTCTGCGTTCAGGCTCGGAGTATCCGATTGTGTACAGCCGATTAATAGCGAGGTCACCGGAAGCGGACTATGTATGGCCCGTAAGGGAACGGCGTGAGTCGGAAAGCATGTCTGAATATCTTTTCTGCCGCAATACGCTTTCCCAAGGCGAAGGCATGATTCAGACTTCTACCATACTGGCATTGAAGCAATTGCTTGTCAGAATTCCCTTCACCAAGGGATTGCCGAAACACCAAGATTGGGATTGGTTGTTAAGGGTGTCCAGCCACATTGGCGTTACATTCGTCATGTGCCCTGAGACACTTGCCATATGGTATATCGAAGAATCCAGAAGCTCCGTTAGCAAGAAAGAAGATTGGAGAGCTTCCCTTCAGTGGGTATTGTCCATGACCCCCTTCATGACTGGGAAGGCTCGTTCCTCGTTTCTGCTCATCATATTGGGGAATTCGGTGATCAAACAAAGAAGTGTGACTGGAATTTTATGTGTCCTCTATAACGCGGTCCGACTAGGGTCTCCGCGTTTTTTTGATTTTATTTTGTTTTTTGCCATGCTGCTGCTCCCGATCAACATAAGAAGAACGATGGGTAGACGCAAAATGAGAAGGGTGGTTTCCCATGAGGATCGTTCAAGTCGTGACCCAAATGGAAGGAGGAGGAGCTCAGAAGGTAGCGCATCTTCTTCATGAAGAGTTTATGAATAGAGGATACCAATCGGAGCTATGGTTTTTGTATGTAAAGAGACCTACGTACTTGGACAAGCCCCATGTGAGGGCTATACTGAATGGCCCGCCGAGGAATCCATTTGATTATGCGAAGATTGCGGTTATGTTCATGATCATGTTGTTCTCGTTCCGGCCATCGATGATTATGACCCATACGTACTATGCGAGCATTATTGGCTTGCCATTAGCTTTACTAGCGGGGATTAAGAAGAGAATTGCGATCCAGCATAACCCGGTCCAATCCTATCCTGAATTAGCTAGGAAGATCGATAGATTCATGGGCAATTCGGTTGTATATAGCAATAATGTAGTCGTGTCTAGCGGTGTTCTGCACTCCATGAAAACATACCCCAAGAAATATATATCCAAGGTCAAGATTATCGAGAACGGGGTGACAGGCGGTCGGCCGACCGTTGAGCCGGCGCAGGTCAGAGCGAGCTTGGGGATCGGGGAGCAGACCAAACTGCTTGTCAATGTGGGCAGGCTTGCCGAACAGAAAAATCAAAAGTTTTTACTCGATGTACTATCAAATTTGCCGAAAGTTCATTTACTTATTGTGGGTGCGGGTGAACTTCATGAGGAATTGTACAAGTATGCGGAAGAGATCGGATGTATCGATCGAGTTCATTTCACTGGCGAGGTGACTTCGGGAGATGTAGTCAACTATCTTCACGCATCCAATATCTTCGTATTCCCATCTGTATATGAAGCGATGCCCATGGCCCTGATTGAAGCGATGAAGCAAGGATTGCCCGTCGTAGCAAGCGACATTCCTTCCTGTCGGGATGTACTATCGCTGCGTGAGGAACAGTTCGCGGGAATATTAGCGCCATTGAATAACAAAGGTGAATTTGTTCGAGCCATAGAAGAGCTGCTTGCGGATGAGCAGCTTTCTTTATTTTACGGCTATCGCGCTGTATTGAAGTCCAAACAATATTCAGTCGAGGGTATGACGAATGGGTATGAAGGTCTTTATAACTCCAGAAACGTGGTGCATAACTAGTGAAATCGGTGTCGTTCTTAGGAATCCGAGTTACTCCAATGACGATAGAGGAGCTGAATGATCGAATCGATCAAGCCATTCGCCAAGAAGAGAAGCAGCTGATCCCACACCATAATCTGCATAGTGTATACATTTGCAAGAAGAATAAAGCGATGGTAGATTTCTATAACTTGGCCGAATGCATTCATATCGACGGGATGTCCTTAGTCTTGCTGGGGCGAATGTTAGGGGTGCCCCTTCAACGAGAACATAGAGTAACTTATGTGGACTGGATCCATCCCTTGATGAGGAAAATAAGTGATAACGGCTGGAGGGTTTACTACTTGGGCTCCAAGCCCGGCGTTGCTGAATTGGCAGCCTCTGTACTGAAGGAGGAGTACACAGACCTCCATATCCGAACCCATCATGGCTATTTGGATAAGAATCCCCAGAGCAGCGATAATCAGAGCGTTCTGAAAGAAATTAATGAATTCAAGCCTCATGTGCTTATGGTTGGCATGGGGATGCCGCGCCAGGAAACATGGGTGATGGACAATATTCACCATATCCATGCCAACGTTATCTTAACATCAGGTGCTTGTATGGACTATGTCGCTTGTGTAGTACCGACACCTCCGCGATGGATGGGGAGAATTGGGCTGGAATGGTTGTACCGCCTGGTATCAGAACCGAAGAGGCTGGCAAGCAGGTACTTAGTAGAACCGTGGACGATTCTCGGTATGCTGGCTAAAGAATGGTTAACTACAAGAAGGAAAAGGGGAATCAACTCTTGATCTTGATCGTTGGTGGAGCAGGATATATAGGAAGTCATGTTGTCCATAATCTAATCCGGAACAACTACCGTGTAGTGGTGTTAGATAATTTATCAACCGGACATCGCGAGGCCGTTCATCCGCAAGCTATATTCATAGAGGGTGATTTGGCAGATCCAATTGTTATCCAGCATGTATTCAGTCATTACCCGATAGAGGGTGTAATGCATTTTGCAGCTAATGCTTACGTAGGTGAGTCTGTTGAAGACCCCGTGAAATACTACAGCAACAATGTAGCAGCAACCGTAAATCTATTAATGTATATGGTCAAGCATCATATCCAGCATTTTATCTTTTCTTCGACATGTGCGGTATATGGGATTCCGAAGACAGAGAGTGTTGACGAGACCACACTGACTTCACCAATAAGTCCATACGGCAGAACGAAATTAATGGTGGAGCAGATCCTGCAGGATATTTCGGAAGCCTCTCCGTTTCGCTACGTGATCTTAAGGTATTTCAATGCGGCGGGTGCTGATGAATGCGGGGATATCGGCGAGGATCATCGTCCGGAGTCGCACCTCATTCCTATAGTCATGGAGCATTTGCTGGGGAAGCGAGATTGTGTTCATGTTTATGGCAGCGACTATGATACGCACGATGGCACATGCATTCGCGACTATGTTCATGTGAATGATCTTGCCGAAGCCCATATCATGGCTTATGAGCAACTGATTAGGCAAGCCATTACGAATGAGACCTACAACTTGGGGAACGGAACAGGCTATTCCGTGAACGAAATTATTGAGGGTTGCGAGAGGGTGACGGGGAGAAAGGCAGTTGTGAACTATGTGGAGCGAAGGGCGGGGGATCCGCCCAAGATCATTGCCTCTTCCGAGAAAATAGTCAAGGAACTGGGTTGGAAACCTCGATATGATCTCCACAGCATGCTGCACACAGCCTGGAAATGGCACAATGCTCATCCTAACGGATATCGAACAGCCATACATACTAAATGATGATAGGGAGAGGTGAGCAGTTATGAAGAAAGTTGTTATCACTGGAGCTGCAGGATTCCTGGGCTCGCACTTAGCGAAGGATTTGCTGAATCAAGGACATCAGGTTATCGGGATCGATAACTTCTCAACAGGGAGAACGTCGAACTTGAAGGAATTCCAAGACAATCCGCTCTTCACCTTCATCGAATACGACGTAACGAATCAGGGTATTGTCGACTTACCTGCTGTCTCACAGGACGTGGATGAAATCTATCATCTCGCCTCCCCGGCGTCGCCCAAGTTCTATCAGGCAGCAGCGTTGGAGACGATATATGTCAATACATTCGGGACACAGAACATGTTGAACTTGGCGAGGAAGCATGATGCGACAATCCTGTTCGCTAGCACTAGCGAAGCTTATGGGGATCCAGAAGTGCATCCGCAGCCAGAGGAATACCGGGGCAATGTTAATACTTGGGGACCACGAGCTTGCTACGATGAGGCTAAGCGACTTGGAGAAGTGTTTTGCTACGAATATAACCGGTTGTATCAAGTGCGCACCAAGGTGGTGCGTATTTTCAATACATATTCGGCTGGACTTCGCAATGATGATGGGCGCGTGATCTCCAACTTTGTTACGCAAGCATTACTGAATGAAGATATTACGGTGTATGGGGACGGGAGTCAAACCCGCTCATTCTGTTACGTGGATGATACATTGAGGGGGTTTCAGCTCATGATGGATTCCGATCGGTCGACGGGTGAGATCATTAATGTTGGGAACCCTGTTGAATACTCCATCCTGGAAGTCGCTCAGATGGTGAAGCGGCTGACTGACTCGTCCAGTAAGATCACGTTCCATGATCTACCGAAGGATGACCCGAAAGTCCGCCGTCCGGTCATTAATAAAGCTAAGGAATTTCTAGGCTGGGAACCACAGGTCACCTTAGAAGCGGGTCTGCTTAGAACGATTGAAGTGTACAAGAGTCGACTGCTTGCTGCAACAATATGAATCTAACATTCTTAGGGAGGAATACCGATATGAACGTTGTATGCATCGGATCCGGTTATGTAGGAAGTGTTACGGGAACCGCATTCGCCGTACTTGGCCATAAAACGACCGTAATTGATATTGATGAGAACAAGGTAAAACTTATGAATGCCGGGAAAAGCCCCATCTATGAACCGGGTCTGGATCATCTGATTTCCACTTGTATCGGGAAGACACTTTTCGCTACCATTCATTACGAAGCTGTGAGTGAGGCGGATGTTATATTCATCGGCGTTGGTACTCCATCGAAGTCGGATGGGACGGCCGATCTTAAGTACATCAAGCTCGCTGCTGAGGGTATAAGGAAACACATGAACCGCAACAAATTCACCGTCATTGTGAACAAGTCTACCGTCCCCGTTGGAACGGCCGATCTTGTAGCCTCCATCATTGAAGACAACTCAGGTCTTATATCGAATGTACACTTTGCGGTAGTCAGCAATCCTGAATTTTTACGAGAAGGTTATGCACTGGAAGACGTCTTCTTCCCGGATCGGATCGTGATTGGTTCGAACAACGAACAAGCCAAGTTCATCATGAAGAGCTTGTACCATAACCTAGTCAACTATGTGAGATACGAGGAGATAAGCCGAAATTTTCATTTCAAATTCCAACCTAGCCCAAGTAAACCGGTCTACTTTGAAACCGACGTGAAAAGTGCAGAGATGGTGAAGTACGCTTCCAACGCATTCCTTGCCGTCAAGATTAGCTATATTAATGAAATAGCCAGACTATGTGAAATTCTGGGTGCCAATGTGATGCAAGTCGCGACCGGAATGGGGTTGGATTCAAGAATTGGGAACAAATTTCTACAAGTGTCCAGCGGTTGGAGCGGGAGCTGCTTTCCCAAAGATACAGCCGAATTGTTGGCGACTAGTCACAAATATAGTTGTGAGTTAAATGTAATTGAAGCTGCGGTCGAATCTAACATGATCATGCACAATTTTGTTGTCGATAAAATAAAACGGCGTCTTAAATCCCTGAACGGGAAGACGATTGGAATATTAGGTCTTACGTTTAAGCCCAATACAGACGATGCTCGGAACACACAAGCAGCAGTCATCATAGGTGAGTTGATCGGAGTGGGTGCCAGGGTGAAGGTACATGACCCGCAAGGAATGGCGATGTTCAACAGTCTCAACTCCGAACTGGAAATTGCGTATTGTAATGAGGCGCGTGAAGTAGCTGTGAATGCGGATGCCGTTATTCTACTTACACACTGGGATGAATATCGTAATCTGAACTGGAACGAGATGTATCGGGTCATGAAGCAATCCTACTTATTGGATACTAGAAATTTCTTGAATTTCCAGCATCTCATAGATATTGGTTTCGAATATGAAGGAATGGGGATTGGCTCTACCCAACACGTATCGATGTACGATTTCCTGGCTGTATAGGAATACTTGCCTCGCAGCTTGCTGCGGGGCGTGTTCAGAAATCGTTTAGACAGCTCATGTATAATAATTACATCAATAGATGTAGATGGGAGTTTGGTTTAAGAGGAACTACAAATAATTTCTCTAACAGTAATAGAGGCCTATAAAAAAGTGTGTTAAATGATACAAAAGTACCATTGACATGATATATTTTTTGGATTTTTTCTCAAGTTCGACATGGCTCGACAAGATAATTATATGCAACAGTGTATACTTATTAATGAGTTAAATTCGGGTACTCTAAGGAGAAAAAGAATGGTGGAGAATAGAGGACATAAGCACATAACAGACAATGGTGTTATCATATTGGATATCCTATCCATTATCGAGCAGCTAGGGATCGATACGAAAGAATGGAGCATCATCGATTCCATCATCGATAAGGAAGATCATATAAGAGTTGCTGCTAATGGATAAATAACTTGGGCGGCTTTCCTCATTTACGTTAGGTCCCTAGCCCGTCCTTCCTAATGAATGTGAAATATATCACAATTTCTATGTGATGATCGAACGAACAGACCTGAAACTTTTGTTCACTGGCCCGTATTACTATGTATTCTAGTGGGAAGGGGGTGAATCGATGGAGCTTACGTTCGATCTACCCGCGCTATGGCTGCTGCTGGCGAGCTTGGCCGGGCTGATTGGCGCGGTTGGACTGCTGCTTCCGCAGCGGAGGGAAAGTTCTACATCGGCTCATCCTTCCCGATGTGCAGCGCGAGTATCCTCTCATGAGTTTCCGTTCAGGCGGAGGAGAAGATCGATCTTTCGGCGCAAGCAGCCTTCGGTCAAGGATAAGGGCTCCGATGAGGAAGCGATTTCGTTTGTGTTGGCTTATTCAGCATAAACGAAGTCATTCTTCAAAGGAGCATATAAATGTACGCATGGTTTCACTCGATTACTTCGCTGCTCGCCCCTATATTGGAAGCGATACATGCGATCACACATGACTGGGGGCTTGCCGTCATCGGCCTTACCCTGTGCGTCAAGGCTGGCCTGTTCTACTTCAACCTGCTGGCCGCGCGCCAGCAGGTGCGGAGCTCCGTTATGCAGCCGAAGCTGAAGGAATTGCGCGAGCGGCTCGCCGCCACGCCAGAGCAGCAGACGGCGGAGATGTTCAAGCTGTACCGCGACTACCGCATCCGTCCCTTCCAATCGATCGTCGCGCTGCTGGTACAAATGCCCGTACTCATGGGCATGTACGGACTGTTCCTGACGCATGGCAGTGCCATGACGTCGCTACTGCTCCCTTGGGCAGCCAATCTCGCCCAAGCAGATCCGCACCATCTCGTCCCGATCGCTACCGCTGTGCTGAGCTTCGTGACGGGTCTCATCCCCTTGACGGACTCGGCTCCGGCTATAAGCACCGGGGGGATGAGCCGCCGGACGTTGGCGGGCATCGTGGCGCTTGTGCCGCTATTCTTCATGTGGCGCTCACCGATTGCGCTCGGACTATACTGGATGACAAGTACGGCGTTCGGCTTGCTGGAGCGCGGATTGTATCGTACGCGTTGGGGACGGCAACTGCTCGCCAAGTAAACCAAGCACATGATGCGGATTCATTTTGCATCATGTGCTTTTTTTGTTTGTGAATAGAAAGTTTTTGGGGGGAACCGGAGGGTGCCCCTTTAGTTACTTGCCTTGAGATTAGTTGAATTAATGGGTTCAATCGCTGTCGCTCCCATGTAGAAAGCGATTGTTGAGGAGCTCATTCGTAAGAATCCTGGAGAAAGTGCAGGATTTTTGATCCGTTTGCCTCCGAAAGTTCAATAATGTTGCGAAAGTGGTGGGGCGAAGAATCATGCACTTTTGCAACATTTTGGAATTCGAAGAGAACACATGGAAGACGTAACTCTTTGAATGAGAGGAACAAGAGAGGGCAGGCAGAGGGGATGCAAACCTTGGTGCAGACTTGAACAATGGATCGAGATAATCTCCCCTTGTCGGTAACGATGAATTGGAGTAGTCTGAAAGAGTTCAACTAGAACGTGAAGTCGTGCTGTGCGATGGCTCGGCCGAACTTAGCTGCGAGGGTGACATGATGTTAACTACATTAAACAGACAATTGGAAAAGTGGATGCCGCTCATTACCCCGACAAGTGTACTTATAGGACTGGCTTCTGCTGGGGCTTTGTCCTCCTTCTCCGTTTGGGTGCCCTGGATCTTTGCCTTTATGACATTTACGGGCAGTCTCAGCATGAACATGCGAGATTTGCAGAGAGTAGTATTGCATCCATTGCCGATCTTCGTTTTTATGATCATCTTACATATCGTAATGCCGCTGATCGCATGGGGGATCGGACATGCCGCCTTCGGAGACAGTCCGCTTACTATAACCGGCTTGATCTTGGTTCTATCGATTCCAACGGGAATCGTTAGCTTCATGTGGGTGTCGATCTATCGCGGGCATACCGCGCTTACCTTGTCGATGATTCTGATCGATACGATGCTCTCTCCCTTCATCGTCCCGCTGACATTGTCCTTGCTAGTTGGCGCCAAAGTTCAGATGGACACGTGGGGGATGCTGACCCAATTGCTGTGGATGGTCGTCGTGCCTTCCATTGCAGGCATGCTGCTGAATCAAGTGACGAGCGGCAAAGTCAAAACTTCCTTGAGTCCGAAGCTGTCGCCCTTCTCCAAGATGGGCTTAGCGGTAGTCATAGTAATTAACAGCTCGGTTATCTCGCCTTATTTTACCCAATGGGACAAGAGCCTGCTGTATATTGCCATTGTCTGTATTGTGATCGTGTCGATCGGATACTGGCTTGGCCTGGTGGCCTCCAAGCTATTGAAGCTTAGCCGGGAGATGGCGGTCAGCATGGTGTTCAACACGGGGATGCGTAATATTAGTGCAGGGGCGGTATTGGCTATCTCCTTCTTCCCGCCACCTGTGGCTCTGCCGACGATCATCGGGATGCTGTGCCAGCAATTGCTGGCTTCCTTGTTCGGGTATTTGTTCTTCGGACGACAGACCGTGAAGCAGACGGGGACGCCGAGCGATGGGGTTGTGAGTGTAAGTCAAAAGTAGAGACAGTCGATTCATTGTGGATTTAAGCAGAGCCAGCCGCCGTTCCAAGTGAAAAAGGACCCCTTGAGCTCAAACATCTTGTTTGAACCTCCTATGATTGTATAAGGGATTTTGCGGTATGGAGGTTCAAGCCAAAACTCGCCGGGGTCCTCTTTTTCACTTTCCACTCCTATGTCCACTTTGAACCGACAGTCTCAAGGAAACTGTTACAGCTTATCCCACAAGTCCTGGAAGTAAGCAAGGGACTGGCCGATCTGCTCCCCCTCCACACCTTCCAGGGTGATGTCGGCGAAGGGCTTCCGTTTCTTCGCCAGCGAGAGGAATAGCGGAAGATTGACTTCGCCTGCGCCTAGAGCGGCTGGTGTCTTGCGTCCATCGCGGAGCGATCCGGCATCCTTGGCGTGAAACGCCACGATACGGTCGGACAACAAGTCGAATGCTTGCTGGATGACCTCATCCTGCCGGTGTGCATTCCCCTCATGCAATAAATTGCATGGATCTATGATGACGCCGAGTGCTGTGGAGGACACTTCCTCCAGCATGAGCAGCATCTGCTCGGGATTGTGAATCACGAGTGAAGAGGCAGGCTCGATGGCTGCTGTCACGCCCCATTTCTCCGCTTCCTCTGCCAGTTCATAGATCGTATGCCGTAGGATACCCCATGCCTTCTTCTCGTAATCGTCAGGAAATTCCTTGCGATAGGTGTCCAAAAAGCCGGTTTCGGTCGCGACCACGCTACACCCGAAATCCCGGCAAAACTTCAGATGCTCCTTAAACCGTCTAACACCTTGTCGGCGCACGTCGGGATCAGGATGAATCGGGTCGATGTAACAACCGAGTACGGCAATCCGTACCCCATGTCGTTGGAACGTTTCGCCCACATGATGGGCAAGTCCTGGGCTTAATTGTTCGGTGGTGCTGTCAATATCTGATAACGCTTTGGCTAGCGCTAACTGTACGGTGCCGAACCCTGCTGCCCCTATTTCCTGAGCTAATTGTTCTACTGGTTTGTGACCGAAACAATGGGCGAGAATGCCAAGCTGACGATTCAAAGTAACGCCTCCTTATAAGTAGGGACCCGCTGATGGGGCGAATATAGCTCTACTATAGCAGGATGAAAAATAAATATAAACAACTTCGCCAAGCTTGCTATAATAGTACGATAGGAAAATAATGACTATAGGGTGGATCGGATGGCGAATGCGTGGTTGAAGTGGGTATGCATGATCCTGTTACTTGTGTTTATCGGGATTATGGTGGCGGGTCAGAAGCATTGGAAGAACAATATACAGGAACAAGCCGTATTCTTAAGTCCGGCAGGCGTGGGTCAGCAAGCCCAACCACCGCAGCCTACGGCAACGGCCAAGCCAAGCAAGCCCAGCAAACTTATTGCCGCAGCTGATCCTGCATGGCTGTTCACGAATGGTAAATGGACCTCCGCTCAAATTCAAGGCTGGGGTGAAGTGAGACAAGCCATCATGTACGGCCGAAGGGCGCATATTATGACGAATAGTCCAGCGGCCATCTTGAAGCAGCGCGGCATTGGCGGTACGGTATCCGTGTTCGTGGACAGCCAGTTGGCGGTTAGCCAGTCGCTGCCGAATGACGGCGCTGTCGTGGAGATTCCCCTCTTCTCGGGTGTCCCAGGGTGGCATACCATTGAAATTGCCTTTTCCCATACGAGTGAGATTGATGGTCTGTACGTGGAACATGGTTCGGAACTCAAGCAGCCTGCGTCCAAGTACAAGAAGAAACTTGTCGTGATCGGACACAGCTATGCGGAAGGTGGGAATGCCAGCGACATGGGGTTGAAATCCTTCACTGCCTTGCTCGGCGAACAGCTAGGGGTGGAAGCGATCAATCAAGGGGTTGCCGGGACAGATGTCAATGTTAACTCCGACAAGGATAAGTTGAACAGCGGATTCAATCGACTCAAGAAGGATGTGATCGACGAAGCGCCAGACTATGTGTTGGTCACGTACGGCTTGAACGTTATTCCGTCGGACACCAAGAAGGTGCAAGCGGACTTCACGAGCTTTCTGTCATCGATTCGAAAAGAGCTTCCCGCGACGACTATATTCGTGAGCGGTATCCTCTCGATTCCCAGTCTTAGCGACAAGCAACTACAGCCGTATAACAGCAGCATCCAGAACGCAGTGAAGGCGGTCAACAACGTGGTGTTCATCGATATGGCCGGGCAATGGAACGAAGGCAATTATGCCAAATATTTGTCCGACGACAAGGTGCTGCCTAATGATGAGGGCCACCAATATTTGGCGGACAAGTATGCCGCTATCATTAGACCTTATCTCAAGTAATTTTGGACTCAGCCTCAAGACCAGATCAGCGCAACTTCTGATCTGGTCTTTTTTCATTAAAATTTCCCAGAGTTTAAAAAATGGCTGGTTCAAAACGAGATTACGGTACACCTAAAAATTTCACCTATGATACTTTGATTTTAGTAATCGATTTCTTATTCAGTTATCTTGCATGGGGGCAGAAGCTAGGCATGGTTTTGGAAGATTTAACGAGGTTCAACGGATTCACATGACGAGGAGGAATGGGTATGAGAAGAAGGCTTTTGTATGCATGTGTGCTGATCCTGGTAGCTATTACGGTTGTTGCAGGGTGTGGGGTGAAGCAGAATGAGGGGGACCCGCCGAAGTCGAATCAGCCTGTTGATTTGTATTTATTCAGTTCAAGCGGTCAGAACATGGAATGGTTCGATAGAACGTACGGGAGTTACCTCCGCGAGAAATTTCCCCATATTAATTTTAAGGTATCCTTTAATTCGGCAACCAATACGATTCAAGATTATGTCGCTGCCAAAACTCCCTTAGACATTGTGTTCGGGGCCTATACCAATTTTCACACCCATATACTTCCTTCGCAGTTACAGAGTGATATTTCCGATCTGATTAAATCGCATAAGTTTAATTTGGACGCAATAGAGCCTAACGTCGTTGCCTTGCAGCGACAGCTGGCCAATGGAGGCATGTATGGACTGCCGGCTTGGGTGGCCACATCAGGCCTGTATTATAACAAGGACGTCTTTGACAAATTTGGAGTTGAATACCCTAAAGACAATATGACATGGGATGAATTGTACGACCTGGCTGTTAAACTGACACGTAAGGACGGTGAGGTGCAATACTACGGATTCGCCAATGACAACAACTCTTACTTGCAACTCAACCAAAATTCATTAGATCTTATAGATCCGACAACATTAAAGGCTAATTTCACTTCAGATGCGTGGAAAAAAGTTGTACAGAACCTGGCAAGATTTATGACCATACCTGGCTATGATATCAAAGAGGCAACGACCACTGCATTTAACACCAAAGGGACAGTTGCGATGGCGACGAATTATACAGGCTGCTGCGGGTTCACACCAGGAGATGCTATTGCTAATTGGGGTGTCGTGAGAATTCCAGACGTTCCCGAATTGCGGAATGTGGGTCCACAAGTATTTCCGAATTACTGGTTTATGAGCTCCATAAGCAAAAATCGCGAAACAGCCTTTGAAGTCATGGCTTACATTGCGTCGGAAGAATTTCAAAAATCATTAAATCGCAGGGGCTTAGCAACGGCGTTGAAGGATCTGAAAATACAAGAGCAATACGGTCAAGAGCTTCCCAAATATAAAGGTAGAAATTTGTCGGCCTTATTCCCTAAGCCATATGCTAAGATGTCCAATATTACCGAATATCAAATTATTGCCTCCGCCCAATTAAATGCGGCAATCTCAAGAATTGCATTAACTGGTGTCGATATTAACACTGCAATGCGCTTTGCTGCTGAGGAGACGGATAAGATCATCAACGAAGCCAAGATGGCGAAAAAATAGACTTTACTTTCTCATCGAACTGCGGTATTCGCTTGCTGTCTGTCCTTTCAGTTCGCGAAACACACGGGAGAAGGTACGGGAGGAGTCAAAGCCGACTTCATGAGCAACTTCGATAACGGTCATGTTGGTATGAAGCAGTAATGTGGATGCGCTTTCAATTCGGAGTTCATGTACATATTCCAGAAAGCCTTTACCGAATTTCTCCTTAAACAACCGACTTATATAAGGCACACTGCAGTGGAATTGCGAGGAGATTTTCTCCAAATTGATGTCATCCGAGAAGTGAATATGCACATATTGCATGATCGACCAAAACAGATTGATCCTCTCCTCTGGCACATTCGGACTGGAGGTCGAGGACGGGTCGTTTCCGAAGCGAACAAACAAAAGCAGCGCCTCCGTTAGTTTGGTTCGGATCATATGGCGGCGATAGGTAGTGTCGGGTTGCAGAAATTCATCCATCAGCAGTTCAAGGATGGCCTTCATGCGTTCATGCATCGCTTCGTCAAAATGTACAAAAGAAGGTAGGGTTGTGCCAACTCCATACAGCAGCTTGGAAAGTCCGATGTCATCATTCGTTCCGAATAACAGCTCCATATCGAACATAACGGTGTATTTCCAGGCCGTGTAGTTTTCGCCTGAATCGCTGTGCATCTGGTGCAAATGACGGGGGAGCTTGAACGATGCGGTACCCGGCCGGAAGTACCCTTCGAGCGTATTGATGGTTTCTGTGCCGGTACCTTCGATGTAATAGGACAATTCCGCGTAATCGTGATGATGCAATTCATTCTGATATATGGGGGAGATCGCAATATAAAACCTCGGTTGTCCGTTAGCTTGAATATGTTGAAGTCTAACGATACTTTCCTGGTATTGTGGGAATCGATCAGAACTTTTCATATGGTTCCTCCGGGTTTTATAAGGATGTACCTTTACTATCTATCAAATGATGAAAGTTTGCAATCGCTTGTTTAACAGGACCCTTAGACAAGAAAGGATTGGTGAATCGCTGCATGATCAAAAAAATGAGATATTGCATGACAATGGCTTTGGTTGTTTTTGTTATCATGAATACAATTCCTTCTTTTTCAAAAATTTCTAAAGCGCTTTCCTATCAAGCTGATGATGGAGGATCTGTAGCTATCAGCTCCGGGTTGCCACTCGTGAACGATTATGAAACCACACTATTGAATGGCGGCCTGGAGGAGATTACGGCCAACATGCCCGATCACTGGACATTTCTCAATGGAGCCGAACTATCCACCGAAAAGGTGCATAGCGGGGCTCACAGCGTGAAGTTGATCGATCCGAGCAACGTGCTTAGCTCATCTGTGCGCAGCAACAAGATAACGGTTGTGCCCGGCCAGAAATACGAGGCTAGCGTGTTCTCGTACAACGTTCAGGGAATTTCCGAGCTGTATCTCGAGTTCTGGGATGCGAACAACAACTCCACGCAAGTCATCACCGGTGCGAACCGAACATTGAATCAGTGGAGCAAGATCACGGTGATCGGGACAGCTCCGCAAGGGACGGCTTATTTCACGCTGAGGTTTTATCTGCACGGAGCGAACGTC
>NZ_JBFUIX010000100.1:0-19184 GCF_056401635.1 Paenibacillus sp. P4_E11
TCTCATAGGAACGAAACTCTGCTTCC
The DNA here is from genome assembly GCF_056401635.1 of Paenibacillus sp. P4_E11. Lineage (NCBI taxonomy): Bacteria > Bacillati > Bacillota > Bacilli > Caryophanales > Paenibacillaceae > Paenibacillus > Paenibacillus sp. P4_E11. The sequence continues at coordinate 27 of NZ_JBFUIX010000100.1, forward strand.
GCTCCATGACCGGCCTTCCTGCCCAACCAACGATCTTCGTGTATAAGCTGGGACACAGCCTGGCCTTTCTCGATATAATCGCGTACTTCGTCCAGTTGAAGTCGCATCTGCGGTTTGTAGGGTGTCATCCGGCCGTTCTGGAGATCAATGCTCACGTAGTAGAGCAAGGCGCGGAGCATCGCTTCCGACTTGGCCAGCAGCACTTCCTCCCGTTCATTATGCACCGGTCGGCGAATCAGATTGACGGTCGTTCCTACTGTCATCCCGATCAAGACTAGTGCGATCTGATGCAGCGCAGCACTCCCGAACAGCTGATCAGCAGTCCCCATCGTATTAACTGCGACGATCACAGCTAAAGGTAATGCCGTCGTCTGCTTGAAGCGCACATGCAAGGCCATGACCAACAAAGCAACAGCCGCAATGACCGGAGCGCTACTGCCAATGAGCTCGACGACGGAAATGCCCAATAAAGCAGCGAACAGGGCGCTAACCAGATTGGTCACAGAGTGTCGGAGCGAGCGGTACACGGAAGGCTGAACCGCAAGCATGGAGATAATGCCAGCAAAATGGTCAGGCTCAAGCCCCAGCAGCCGGGCTATAGCAATACTGATCATGATGGAGATGGCTGTCTTGACGACGCGAAGACCAACTTTCATGGGCAACACCCCCGCAAGTGATGTATATGTTATATATACTAACACAATAATCACTATTCGGGCTATATATTCAAAAGTAACGTTATATTAGTTGACACAAATCATATAATTCCAATGTTAGATTTTGCGAACCGCGATTACATCGATCTCTATCAGAATATCGAAATTCAGATCGCAGTAAATCGTTGTGCGTGTCGGAAAAGGGGCTTGGAAGTAGGAAGCATACAGCTCATTGAACTCGTTGTAGTCGTTGCGATGCTTCAAGTACACTTGAACTTTAACCACATCATTGAAATCGACACCTGCGGCTATCAGCACTTCCCGAATGTTGTCCATCGTCTGCGCGGTTTGGGACGCTAGATCGGGGCCGACCACTTTGCCGTCCTTGAGCCCTCCTTGTCCGGATACGAATACGAGAGATTCAGTCTGAATGCCGGAAGAAAACGGCAAATTGTGCGGTGGTCCTACTTTTACTTCTTGCTTCATCATGTGGTTCTCCCCTATTCGGTTGGGTTATGTAAGGCAGTCGTAATAAACTTTACACGCCGAATGATTTTACGTCAAGAAAATAGTTTTCTATATGAGTAAAGCAATTCTATGTTAAGAATTACCGTCCGGAATATTACCAGATGGTCCTGGGTGGATGAGTTCAGTTAGCACTGAGGCCGGCAGGTAGAGGGGCCTTTAATTCGCTCTCATTAGCCCTTACGGACATAGAAGCCGTTATTCGTCCGTTTCAGCCCGTCTCAAGAGTAGTTGCGGACACAGAATCCGTTATTCGCTTGAAACAAGATCCTTTTCCCCTTCCAACGACGAATAGCGGAACCAGTGTCCGTTAAGTCTGTCTAAACCTGCTTGTTTGACCACATAAGGTCTCTCATGTCCGCAACGATTGTTGTACATTCAAAAAAGTAGGGGAACCTGATTCCACCCTGAAAACTTTTACTTTCTAAAAAAAGCAATCCAGAACTTGAAAAACAAGTTCCAGACTGCCCACTATAGTGAATGATCCAATAAGGCGCTCAATTCACTCAAACTATGTATCACTTCAACTTCTTCCGTACTTATTTCATGATTTTTGTTTAACCAGAACCCTCTCATTCCTGCTTCCTTACTCGAGAGTGCATCCGTGTGCAACCGATCACCAACATATGTACACGCATCCGTTGGTCTATTAGCTCTTCTAGAGGCTTCAATGAAAATCCGTTTGTCTGGCTTAGCTATTCCAATTTCATCTGAAGTAATCATTACTGTGAAATGTTCGATTATACCGAGATTCCTTAGTTTCTTAAATTGCTGATCGTAATTCCCGTTTGTAATAATCCCTTTTTCCTCATGAGTTATCTTACTAAGCCAACGCACAACACCCGACCGGAAGCATCTCCGGTCAGGTTCGGACAAAATATCGATCACTTAATCGTGCTTGTGTAGATGAGGACAGCGTCCCGCAAGAAGGCTGCTACTCCAGGTTGCTCCTTGTCATAATAAGCGGTGAACCGCTCATCATCCACATACATCTGTGCTAAGCCTGCATGCGCTTCTTTACTGTAACGGTCCCAGTAGAAGCTAAGCCATTGACGGTGCAAATCTGCTGCTTGCTGTGCCAACTCACCAGCCGGGTCGCCTGTTGCGAATGCTTCAGCTAGCGTTGTGTGAATCGAAGCACCTAGCTGTTCAATCTCAGCGTATTGCTCTTCGGTCATCCCTTTGATTTTGCTGTTGGATTTGTCGATTGTTTCTGCGCCATATTTGGCTCGAATCTCAGCACCATATTGTTTCTCGTTATCCTCAATTAATTGTTGTTTGAAGCCTTCGAATTTCTGCTTGTTGCTCATCGTAGCCTTCCCCTCTCTCTCAGCTAATGTCAGCTCGACATTCGCAATCAACATATCCAGCTGTTCCCGCTTCTCAAGGAGCTTCGCGCGATGTTCCTTCAAGGCACGGTCCGCGTCATATGTCGGCGAATTAATCAAATCCTGAATTTCCTCCAAGCTCACACCCAGCTCTCGGTAAAAAAGGATTTGCTGTAATTGGTCGACCTGTTGCTGTCCGTAAATGCGATACCCGGATGAATTGATTCTCGCCGGCTTGAGAATGCCAATTTCATCGTAATATCGGAGCGTCCGGGTGCTGACACCCGCCAGGAGCCCCAACTTCTGCACGGTATATTCCATCGTTGTCCCTCCTGACACATTCATCGTACACCTTTACGCACCGTTAATGTCAATCGCATTTTTGCAGAATATTTTTTGCAATATTTAGCCAATCTATAGTTAGCTCGCAAGTGAAATTTAAGGAAATTAGGATGATGAGGCCCTATGTTTTTATTTCTCAAATTATTCAAAAGAAAACGATATTCCAACCATACAAAGGGCGCTCATGCGCCGCAACAACCGAGCAACAGGGAAGGCATCCCCCTCCATGCCGATTTGTCACGTAATATTACTGAGCTACACAAGCTGTTTTCCCTAACGCCCGATCTGGTTGTACGACGGTTAACGATTAGCGGGATGAACGCAGAAGCTGCGCTTGTGTATTTAAGCAGCCTGATCGATAAAACGACCATCAACAACGATATCCTGCGTCCCTTGTTGGACGAATCTACGGACTCCAAGGGAGACATTCCGCTCACAAACGTAGGAAGCGTCCGCACCGGCACGAACTGGGGACAGTTGGAAAGTGCGATTCTTGAAGGAGAGAGCGTGCTGCTGATCAACGGGCGAAAAGTTGCCCAAATCTTCGATACGAAAGGTTGGCCGCAGAGGGCTCTTTCAGACCCACAACTAGAGACCTCCTTGAAGGGCGCTCATCAAGGCTTCTTGGAAACCGGGTCGCAAAATATCGCCCTAATTCGCAGGTATATTCCGAATCGGGAACTTAAAATCAAGGAAATGTCAATTGGGACACGCGGAAAATCCAAATTATGGATTTTGTATCTGGCCGATGTTGCCCATCCCGAAGTAGGGAAGGAGTTGGAAACCCGTATTGCTAATATTAACATTGATTCGATTATCAACACAGGCGAACTCGTCGAGCTCATCGAAGACAATCCTTATTCTCCTTTTCCACAGTTACTTCTCACAGAGCGTCCGGATTCGACTGTATCTCAACTTCTTCAAGGCAGATACGCTGTCATTGTGGATGGTTCCCCGAGTGTAATGATTGCACCGGCGTCGTTTTTATCTTTTTTCCAAAATATTGATGACTACAGCACCCGTTGGCTGATCGCATCGTTTATTCGGTTGCTTCGTTTTTTAGCGTTCACCATCGCTTTATTGTTGCCGGCGGTTTATATCGCTTTAATCTCGTTTAATCATGAAGTCATCCCCATGCAGCTGATGACTTCCATTGCCGAGTCGAGGGCACGTGTGCCGTTTCCGCCTTTGGTTGAAGCGATGTTAATGGAAATTACACTTGAAATGATGCGGGAAGCGGGAATCCGGTTGCCTGCTCCGATCGGGCAAACGATAGGAATCGTCGGCGGTATCATCATTGGTCAAGCAGCGGTGCAAGCAGGGATTGTCAGCAACATTATGGTCATTGTCGTCGCTTCAACTGCCATCGCGTCTTTTATTATCCCTAGCTATGATATGGGAACCGCCATTCGGCTGCTGCGGTTTCCGATGATGGGACTGGCGTTCATGTTCGGTATTGTGGGGATCATCATAGGGATGATGATCTTGGTCGCTCATCTCGTTTCGCTGGAGTCCCTGGGCACTCCATACGGGACCCCGCTCGCCCCTTTCCGATGGGCCGATATGAAGGATTCATTCGTGCGTCTACCGATATGGACGATGAGGAAGCGGCCGAAGAGCACTAGAGCGGTCCAATCCACCCGACAAGGAAACAACCGCCCGAAAGGGGACCACTCATGAAGAAATATGCTATGAACGAAGTAACCACGATGCAGTATATTTTACTCCTTCACGGGGCCCAGATCGCAACTGGTGTCCTGTCTCTACCTAGGGGATTGGCTGAAAAAGCGGGAACGGATGGGTGGATGTCGCTAATCGTGGGCTGGATACTCAATCTGACCGCCAGCCTGCTCATAATCCAAGTCATGAAGCGTTTTCCTGATTGTACTCTGATCGATATCCTGGGACAGCTATTCGGCAAATGGGTAGCCAAAATCGCCACTGTACCCTTGATATTGTTTTTTGTTTGTTCCGCTTGTGTCGTTCAGATCAATACGATGCTCTACGTTAAGACTTGGCTTTTGCCACGAACACCCGATTATCTCATCATGCTTCTAATTGCTATTCCGAGTTATATGGTGGCTCGCAACGGCTGGAGGGTCGTAGGCAGATACAGCGAACTCGTGTTTTACATGACGGCCTTGATGCCGTTTTTCCTCTTGCTGCCTTTGAAGGACAACCATTTGATTCATTTGTTTCCCTTGTTTAAGGAAGGAGTTATGCCGGTATTTCAAGGTGTAGAGACAACGATCTTTTCGTTATTGGGGTTTGAAATTGTATTTCTCCTCTATCCGTTTTTGCAAAAAAAACAAATGGCCGTTCGAGGAATCGTTGTGGCCAATACGTTAACGATACTCGTGTATTTGTTCGTCACTCTCATTTGTTTTGYCTATTTCAGTCCCGACGAAATTCTGGTCTACAATCAGCCTGTTCTGAACTTGCTTAAAGTGATCCAATTTCGCTTCTTGGAACGGTTTGATTTGGTTTTTATGGCCTTCTATATGTTTGCGGCCTCATCCGCCTGGATCCCTTATTTGTTCTGTGCCAGCTTCTCAGCAAGTCAGTTGCTGGGTAAACAGGATCACAGTCCATATGCTGCGGTATTTACCGTGTTGTGTATTGCGGTTGTGTTTGTGATTCATCCTTCCTGGAATCAGTCAGAGATTATGACCAAATGGATGAGTCGTAGCGGAATTGGGATCGCCTTTGTATTCCCTCTGCTGTTGTGGATGTATGTACAGGTGTATCTAAGAATTCGTAAGGGGGCCGTGCAATGAAACGAAGGATCGTGTGTGGGATGCTAGTCATCCTGACCACATTTATGGCAGGGTGCTCCGACCGTGTGAATGTGRAGGAAGTCACGTTTTCTCTGTTGGTCGGAATTGACCTGGACGATCAGGATCGCCTTGTCTTTACCGCATCGAGTCCTGTGTTCAGCAAAGAAGCTAAGGACAAGGAGGAGGAATTTGAAGTCCGTACGACCACGCTTCGGAAATCCAGAGAAGAGTTCGATCGCAGTGTTGTCGGCCTTACTACGGGCAGCAAAACCCAGGTGATCTTGCTCGGCAAGCGAGTTCTGGAGCATAAAGATTGGTTTAAGCTCTTGGATCCCTTCTACCGCGACGTCAAGAATACGGTTCAATCTTCTGTAGTACTGGTAGACGGTCCCGTATCCGACATTGTAAGTTTCTCACCGAAGGACAAACCGCGCCTTCCCACATACTTGTCGACGCTGCTCCGTACAGCTCACCGAAGGAATATAGCGGAGGAGACAACGCTCCAGGACTTACACAGGCAAATGTTGGAGAAGGCCATGACACCGAGCATGGCGGAGTTGCGCAAAGACGGAAAAGTGATAGTGATGGGAACTGCTCTGCTACGGGAAGACGGTCGTTACCAGCTAAGCCTGGACCCGGACGAAAACAAATTATTGGCCATTCTGAGTGGCCACCCAAGAGGAGAATTTCAATTTACAGTCAAGCTTCCATCCCAGACGGAAACCAGTATTTTCAACTTTGACACGATTAGTTTTAACGCCTCAAACTTTTCAACCAAAACAAAAGTACGTTACGCGAATGACAAGTTTCAATTCGATCTTAATGTGAAAATGAAAATTGCCATGACCGAAAGGCCTTTTCCTTTCGACGTGAGGCAGTACGCCCATCTATTGGAGCAAGAGATCGAACAGGAGCTTGAGAACCAATTTGCTTCGCTAATGAAAAAAATACAGGCTGCGAAGATTGATCCGACCGAACTCGGACTGCATGCGCGAGCCAAACAATACCGGCACTGGAAAACCGTTCAGGATCATTGGGGGGAAGCGTTGGCAAAGTCGGATGTGAATGTGAGCGTGCAGGTTAGAGTTATGTCAATGGGCGTAATCAAATAATCATGTAAAATCAAAAGACGGTCTTGCTCTAACGAGTTCTCACGGCATCCCGATTAGCTTGAATCCTTTCGCAGTGCGAAAAGATTCAAGCTAAAAACAATCGTATGCAAGCGTTTAACCGTTATAGTCAAGCTATTCCTGCTGCCCCGTCACTCAGAAATCATACCCAGCGCTCCGCAACAACGTTTCTAGTTGAATTCTCGCTTCACGTATTGTTGCATCCAGCTCCTCCACCGTTGGTGTTACGGCATTCGTACCATCCACCCGCTCTACGACAACCGGTCCGCTAAAGCCACCTTGCTTCAACTGACGGAACATGGCGGTGAAGTCAATGTCCCCCTTGCCCGGAATAGGGAAGTCATTCACAGCACGGACGCCGCGATGATCCTTCGCGATGAACGATGTGATCCGGCTAACCTGCAGCTTCTGCATATCCTGCACCGGATCGATGCCTTCGTAATAATGAACGTTACCTGGGTCATAACATGCTCTAACAAAAGGTGAACCAATCGATGCGATCGTATCCAGCAAATGTTGCGCTGTTGCTGTATTACCCGTATGCGGCTTCAGTGTGACGACAATCCCGTACTCTTCGGCTAGCACTGCTACTTCGCGGAATCGGGCAGCGAAGCTGTCAACTTTGTGCTGCAGTTCTTCCTGCGGCAGCGGTGTGTTGGGGAATTCCTTGTAGCCCCATGTGCCAAGTGACAACAGCTCTGGAATGCCGAGTGCCTTGGCCGTCTCGAACCGTTGACGCGCCCGTTCGATCGTCTGGCCCGGGCCGAGCTGGTTCGTACTGACCAGCATGATCGGCTCCACACCGTATTGGTCGAACAACCGCTGGAGCTTCGTGGCCGCATTCGGATCGTTCTCGTCCGGCACATCGCTGCCGGCATGCGGTAGTCCGAATGCGATATAGCGGTAGCCGGCCTCCGAGATCCCTTGCAACGAGCGCTCGAACGAATGCTTGATATAAGGCAGCGTCATGCAAGTTAATTTCACTTGATTCGTCTTGGTGCTCATGCCAACACCCCGCCGGATTCCACAAACACCTCACGGCGCTCTTTCAAGGAAACGTACGCCGCTTCAGAAACAGCGATGACCTTGAGACCGTCCTTGAGTGAAATAAGTGGCTGCTGATCGTAGCGGATGCAGTCGATGAAGTGCTGGTTCAACCGAACCCACATGTCATTCTCGCTATAGGCAATGCGCTGTTCCGGTTCCTTATCCGACTTCACGCGGATTTCTCCATTGTTGTTCACAATCGTCAGCTTCTCTGTGGCTACACCGGTCATGTCGTACTCTACACGGGTAATCCATGGTGTGCTGACGTGCCCGATCCCGCCGTTCTTGAATTTCAACGCTACGGTGAACGCGTCCGCTACGCTACCCGGAGGCAGCAAGTATGTACCGCCGTAGGAGAAGACGCTCTCTATATCGCCACAGAGCCACATAAGGATATCGTAATCATGGGAACCGTGCGAGAAGATCGGTCCTTTGGCAGTCTGATCGTCGAAATACCAGCTTGGTGTATCATAGTGATGGTCACGGTACTTGTCATACACTTGCTGGTTCGGGTCCAGAAAGTGTGTCCGCATCGACCACGCCTGCAATGGCTTGCCGGCATCAGCGCGCGATACGGTCTCCTTCATCGTGCGGTACCTCGGATCGAAGCGAAGCGGATAGCCGACCATCGCTTTCAATTCAGGATGACGGTCGCCGGCAGCAACAATCTCAGCGCCATCAGCCACCGAAGTAGCCAGCGCCTTCTCCAGGAATAGATGCTTGCCAGAATCCAGAACCGCCTTGGAAATGTCCACATGCAGATGATCCGGCGTCGCCACCCAGACAGCATCGAGATCCTGTTGCAAGAGCTCTTCATACGTGTCGTATACGGTCGCTCCGACTTCCTTGGCCAACGATTCCGCTTTACTTCTTGTACGATTGTGCACGGCTGTGACGGATACACCCGGCAACTTGTGAAGCGTTCTTGCGTGAAGCGTTCCCATGAGTCCACAGCCGATTAGGCCGACTTTAATGTTATTCATGTTCGAATCTATCCCCTTCGGTTAAATGTAAGTGAGTAAATTGTCGGAACTTGTTATTAAACGTTCGCTGGCGTTACCGGTTTCCCGCCGTTCTCAGCCGCCTCGTACATCGCCCAGATCGTACGAAGCGATCTCATCGCTTCGATGCCATCCGTATCCGGAGTTGTTCCGTTCTGGATGCATTCCAGGAAGTGCTCACATTCATAAAGTGCATTCGTGCCGTCTTCCTTGCTGAGCTGCGCGATTGGGCCGAATACCGTGTTGCGTCCATCTGCATTGATGACCTCGATCTTGTTCATCCCTTCGAGAATAATGAGCCCTTCCGTCGTATGAATCTGTAGGAAGGAAGGCATCGACTTGTATTTCATGCCCCAGCTAGCTTCCAGATGTGCAACAACGCCGTTCTCGAACTGGATAACTCCATGCGACGTGCCTTCACCTTCCATCCATTCCGTGCCTACACGGGTTCCGAGCGAAGTAACAGCCGTGGGATTGCCGAACAACCAGAGGAACAAGTCTACATAGTGGCAGCCGTGGCTGAACATGACGCCTCCGCCTAGTTGCGATTTACGGGAAAACCAGGTGTTCGGCATCGGCTGAAGGTATGCCTGAATCCAGATGTTCGCGCTGAACGGCTTGCCGTATTGCTCGCTGTCCAATATTTCCTTCAGCTTGATGATCGCTGGTAGGAAGCGAACGATGTACGCCATCATGAACGTGGTGCCCTTGGCTTTGGCTGCTTCGATCGTCTTCATGCAATCTTCCTCGGTATTGGCGAGCGGCTTCTCCAGCAGCACATGCTTGCCGGCAGCAATCGCTTGCAGCGACTGAGGCGCATGTAGATGATGCGGTGTACATAGACTGACCGCGTCGATATCGTCCATAATCTTCGTCCAGTCAGTCGTCCAATTACAACCAAGCTCCTTCGCTACTTTCTCTGCCTTCTCCTCATCCAGATCCACGACCCAGCGCAAGTCGGAACGTTCTGACTTGGCGTATGCGTATGCGTGCTGAAGCCCCATGTTTAACCCTACTACGGCTGTGCGAACTTTGGTATTGGTACTCACTGTTCTGATTCCTCCTGGGGATGGCTCCGACAACTTGATATCGGGCCTCTTATGATTAGGGTCCTAGCTTAATTGCTGCAGCAGTTCTATCGATTTCTGAACGAAAATATCACCTGTATCTTCGGACAGCTTGCTGTTATTCGTGATCCGCGGTTCGTACCCGCCTTGATTGTACGCTTCCTTAATGCAGATGTACCCGTGTGCCGAGCCGTTGCACAGCTCGTTCACTAGTGTGTAGGGGAACTGCGATTCGTGCTTGATCCGAAGTCCGAACTCTACGAATATTTCCGCAGGCAAGCCTACGATCCCAAGTTCGCCAAGCTTAACCGCCTGGATCTCGATATCGGTTACACCCGGGCCTGCCGCCTGAATGCTGCGGATTTGCCTGGCGAATGCTCGTTCCGAGTCCGTTGCCTGCGCACCATTAAGCTCGGCATCTTCCGCCATCTTCAGCTCCCGCTCGGTCGGAACGCGATGTTCGACCTGGAACGAGGATATCTTGACGTCGATGTCCAGCTCGCTCGCGAGTGACGTAATCTTCTCTCTCACCTTCAGCACTTCTCCAGCTAGTACCGTGCCCATTCGAATATGGTTGCGCGAATCACGCGGTACGACACCGCTTACATCGATGTGATTGATGTTGCCGCATGCACCCAGCATGAACAGGCTAACCGTATGGTTGCCTAGCACCTTCTTGATCGTGCTGCTAAGGGCACCGGGAAAGTCTGCGCTGTATTCCGATCCCGATACGGTATCGGTGTGACAAGCGTAGTTGGTCAACACGCCCATTGGACTTCCGTCAGCTGCGTCATCGATGCGTACGACGAGCACCTCGGGATCAATCGGTCCAGCAGGCCGGTCAATCAATGGATTGTTAACACCAGGATTGGTCGTGACTGAACCATCTTTCATATAGAAGCGGCGGTTGAATGCAATGTTCGCCTCTTGCCCTCTGCCCAAGCCGATACGRGCTTCCTTGCGGCCATTATAGGCCAGGATACCAGCGTCGCCCGCTTTCTGCGCCATCCACTCCATATAAGATTCATTCACCTTGCTGCTGAAGCCTTCCTTGACTGGCGGACCCGTGTGGGTGTGCGTCGCAGACACCATGATGTTCTCAGGCGGAATACCGGTTGCTTCTTGCACTCGTTGTCGAATACGTTCGACGTCCCTACGTGCCAGATCGATTGCATCCACCACGATCAAACAGATCGTTATCTTACCAGACTCTACGACTAGTGATTTCGCATACAGCAGATCCTTGATCCCACTCGACTTGCGGTCTACAAAATAGCCGGGTATAGAATTACCGAGCGGCGGGGTAATATCAACTTCGCTCATGCCGCATCGCATCATGGAGCATCTCCTTCTTTCCGAGAAAGTGGCTGGCCTGTTTGACCTTCATGTTAAGCGATAATCCATGGAAGGTCTTTACATAATCGGACTGATTTTTTGCACTTTTTGCATCATTTATTGACACCGAAAAAGGTTTCTTTTGTGCAAAAATTCGATTACACTAGCTAATATGATACATCGGACTCAGGTGGGAGGATTTGTCATGAAAAAGTTCATCAGGGTTCCCTTGCACGAAGATATTGTGGTCAAGAAGTTGATCTCGTTCCACTACAACGAGCTTAACAAGGATTATGTGTATCCCGGTGAGAAGCATAATTTTTGGGAATTCCTGTATATGGACAAGGGCGAAGCTGAGATCAATATTGCCGATCGCAAGCTTGTTGTGAAACAAGGGGAGCTTGTCTTCTACTCACCGAACGAGTTCCACAGCTTACGGGCCAATCGTCGCGTTGCTCCGAACATCATGATAATCAGTTTCGACTGCAAGTCTGAGGCCATGAACTACTTCCGCAGCAAGCTGTTCAAGCTGAGTGACGACGAGCAGCTGCTGTTGTCCGGYATACTGCGGGAGGGTGGAATCGCTTTCAATGTAGGCAAGCCAGGCGCTGCTGGGATTAGGAACAAAGTGTCGCGGGTGTTCGGGGCGGAGCAGATGATCAAGCTGTACTTAGAAATGATGCTAGTACTGCTCGTTCGCAAGCAATCGGGTATTGTCACCGGAACTACGACAGCTGGGAGCGAGTCGGTGACACAGACAAGCGTCCAGTCGGCTGGTCCAGATCAGCGAGAAGCCGCTGCGGCCTTGTCGCTGTCTTCAGCTGCCAAGTTGAAGACGGACGCCGAGATATGCGCCACACTCAAGGAACTGCTGCTTCAGAAAGTCGGCGAGCAAATGAAGCTGGATGAGATTAGTCGGAAGCTGAATATCGGCAAAACTAGGCTGAAAGCGATATTTAAACGGGAAACCGGGTTTACGATTCTGGAGTACTACAATCGGCAAAAGATTGAGCGAGCCAAAACGTATATTCGTGAAGAGAACATGAACTACACGCAAATTGCCGAGAAGCTCGGCTACAGCAGCATTCACTACTTCTCGCGGCATTTCAAGCAAGTGATGGATATGACCCCTTCGCAGTATGATAAAAGCTTACGGGCAAGAGTATTGGATAAAATCGCTACATCCCATTCATAAGGAGTTGCTTGAGCTATGAGCCAAACCCCGTATACCATTCGCACGTTGAACGAATGTACATTTGACCAAGCCGTACAATTGTGGAATGGAGGGTTCTCGCAGTATTACTCGGATATGACGACAACTGTGGACAAGTTCATGGTTTACTTGGGGACACAGCGTATCTCCCCGACGTTGTCGGTAGCGATGTTCGTCGATGATCGGCCCGCTGGCTTTGTGTTGATCGCGACTCGCCAAGTGAACGGCAAGCTTCTTGCCTGGAACGGCGGAACCGGAGTCGATCCTGAATTCCGCGGTACGGGCCTTGCGAGACCTCTGATGCAGGCCGCCGTGGATCATATGCGGGCAGCGGGAGTGAATACCGCTTATCTGGAAGTGGTGTCGAAGAACGTAAAGGCGATTGCCGCCTACGAAGGCTCCGGGTTCCGCATCGTGGATGACTTAATCGGACAGAAGCATGACGGCGCACYGGACCGTGGATCGTTCGGGATGGGCTCGCTGACGACAGGAACAGAATCGGCGACGAACAGCTACACCGTACGGTTCGGGAAACCGTCCGATGTGATTGGCTTACCGTTCTTCCCGGTCCATTCACCATGGTCAGGCCAATGGTTCCAACTCCAGTCGAGAGGTGGCGATTCACTGCAAGTACTGGATGCCGCTGGCCTGGTCGTCGGCTACGCCTTGTTCTCGCGGAACTATAACGATCAGGGCGAGCTAACTTCCATCGCGCTGCAGCACTGCGAGGTTGCGCCTGACTGCGAAGATAGCGTTGCTATCGCGCGTACCGCACTGGTTCACGCTTTTGGCCCGTACGATTTGCCGATTACACGGCAGACTGACAACCTGCGCTCATCGAACCCTGCCGTTATGGCAGCGTTGACCGAAGCAGGCTTCGCGACCGTGTACGAGCAGAAGCTAATGGTGCTTGAGTTTTAAGAGAGTTCGATCAATCATAGTATAAAATGCAAAAATGACCCGCAAAAGGGCACTTTTCATCAAAGTGTTCCTCTTACGGGTCACAGCTCAGTCTACATGAACTAATTACATGGTCCCGCCGCCACCTCTTACAGAAGGAGGAATGGTCTCTGGACCTTTGTTAATATTCTCGTATATAAAAGTACCGATCTGGTGTTCGTCAAACGCGGTAAGCTGTAGCGTCTTGGTCCATGCGGTCACCCAGACACCGACGTCAGCAGGGACATCCTCATTGGGAACAGCTAGGATGCCCGAACCGGCTTTCGTGAAATGGGTCAAATGCTCGATTCGCTTCATCACGTCAGGTTTCGTATCGGAACGATAGTAGATAATAATATCTCCATGCTCCAAATTGTGCACCAGTTTCTCATTCGGCGGCTTGTCCTTATAGAACCCGAATTTTAAGTCGTGTGGACTGTGCGGGCCTGATGTAGGTATCTTCATCTCGTAGTTAACCGGGCTATCGGTATGCCCCGCGCCATAATCACGGTCTTGCGTCACCTTAATAGCGGCCTTGTAGTTCAACTTACTGATATCATATTTGCCCGACATCGTAGTCAAGAATATAACTAGTAGAATGATAGAGCCTGCTAGCAGCACATGCGAAGTTGTCTTGATTGTCGCCTGTTTTTTGTGCAGCTGTTGTTTCTGTTCCTTCTTCAATCGGCTTGTGTTCTTCTTATGAAGCGATGATGCATACATATACCCGCCTAAACTTACTAGAAGAACCAATATCCCCACTACCAAAAAAATCATGTTCACAGCTTGTGACCTCCCCCATTTACACTTAAAATTATAACTTTTCGTATATTACTTATCAATGGGAAGTTACTAGTAAATACCTCCTGCTTTTCTATACGAAAAAGAGACGCCTTCCATTAGAAAATTAGAAAGGCACCCCCTCTTCACTTCATAAACCATTGCGCATTCACAATATCGACTTATCAATCTTAATGACTACTTTCCTATACTCCGCAGGTTGCTGGATGGTGCAGCCTGGACGATGGATATCCGCAGGGAAAAGAATAGCATATCGTCCTGGTGTCATGTGAAGGAGCACTTCATCAGACAGTTCCTCATACAATCGCACGTCATGCTTAGGCCGATCCTCTGTAACCCGCTGCCACTCGTTCAACGGCGCTACGCCGATCCATTCTTCCCCGCTTAACACATAGTGAATGTCCAGCTTGTCGTAATGGGCTTCGCCCTTGGCAGTTCGCGTTGATTGCGTTGTGACGTGAGAAATGATAGCGAACATCTCCTCGCCCCGGATCGGATGCGACCCGTCAGCCAGCTGCGAGAAATCTGTCTCTGCAAGAAACTGCAATGCTTCTCTTAGTACCGGAGAATATCCGGCTTGTTCTTCGTTCAAATGCTCTATATTGCCAACGATCATCCGTGCTACCTCTTTTCTAATATAAAGTTCAATGCATAGATCCATTCCAACACTTTGGTAAGACCATAATATACCATGAACACTATAAGAATATAGACTGCTCTACCAGCTGTCAATCATTGTTTTTTCCGTAAGACAGTCGAGGTTAGTTGTAATAAAAAAGCGCTCCCATCCCCTTCGGATGAAAGCACCTTTTCCTTCAATTAAGCCATGCTGACAGCAGCACCGTTGTTTGCGGCGGAACGCTTCTCGGCTTCGGCAATTTGCAGCGCCACCCATGTGTCCTCCGGTGCCGAACGGTCGACCGAGCCGTTGTTCAGTACGGCTTCTGCGAAATACCGAATCTCCCGGTAATAACCGGTATCCCCGGACAACGATGGCACGAAGCCTACTCCATCCTTAGGGTAATCTTTCAGTACCCGTTTCTCGAACACCAGATTGCCGCTTTCGAAATTGACACGAAACGACATCTCGAAGCCATAGTCGCCATGCATCGTCCGGTCAACCTGACAGTTGACGACTTTCTGGTCAGGATACACATAGTTGGTGGAAATGATATCATATGCACTGTCTGGCAGCACATGTCGGGCAATGGTAGTAACCGCCTGCGGCTTGCCGAACAGCCAATTCACCATATCGATGTCATGGATGTGCAGATCCATCATACCGCCGCCGCTCGTATCCTCCTTCACCATCCAGTCCTCGAAGGTCCACTTCGGCGGGTTCCCTCCTCGGAAGAACGAGGCGGCGAGCACTTTTCCGTAACGGCCGCTTGCAACCGTTTCCTGCAAGTATTCGTATTCCGGCCAGAAGCGCAGGCATTGAGCGATCATCAGCTTTTTCCCGTTGYGGTTGGCCGCTTCGATCATCGCTTGACCTTCTTCCGTATTCAAGGCCATCGGTTTCTCGCACAGCACATGCAAACCAAGATCAAGAGCACGAATGGCGATCCGGGCATGCAAGTAAGTCGGCAGCGCAATGTCCAAGATGTCGAACTTCTCTTCCTCCAACATGCGGTCGATATCCGAGTACTGGGTGTATAGGCTGAAGTCGAATTCCGTGTTGGCTACTTGCATATTGCCGCCCGTGAAGAACCCCTCGAACTTTT
Source organism: Paenibacillus sp. P4_E11 (assembly GCF_056401635.1). Taxonomy (NCBI): domain Bacteria; kingdom Bacillati; phylum Bacillota; class Bacilli; order Caryophanales; family Paenibacillaceae; genus Paenibacillus; species Paenibacillus sp. P4_E11. The sequence continues at coordinate 15,912 of NZ_JBFUIX010000100.1, forward strand.
TCTCATCCTTATCACAAATCGCCGTCACTTGAATGGGAAAACCTTCTTCCTGCAGCCGGATGTAGTTTTTCAAATGAGCCCTTCCCATGAAACCAAGCCCGATCAAACCTACCTTTAACATGATTACCTTATCTCCTTTATCTAGCAATCTAGCAATTCTAGTAAATAATCTGATATTAGTTCAACTCCGGTTGAAGTGGACCAGCTAACTCCTGTAAGAAAAATAACTTTCCAGCCATTGTCGGCATATAGGAAGATGGAACCCAAGGGTTCGGACCGTATTTCAGCGTCGTCCAGAATGACAGGCCTTGCCACATCATGCCTCTACCCAAGGCGCCGTCCGCGCCCCCAATCGCATAATCCGCTTGCAGGAACAATCCAGGACCGATCGTGTTAGCATAACAAGGCACGAGCGTCGTCCGGCTCTTGAAACTGGTAATCGCATTTTGTTCAATAGTAAGCGGATGCAGTTGTGCCCCGATCCGGTGAGTCTGGGCACGCCATTCGGTTTCGCTCGCATATTCCCCTGCGAAATGCGGCTCCCAAAAGGCGATATGAAACACACGTCCGATTCCATAGATGACGACTAGCTTCGCTCCCTCGCTCTTCAGCTTAGCAATCCGATCAGCGAACGTAGGCAGTTGGTCGCGAGTAGCAAAGTGCCGCTGATGCTCGGGAACCGTCAACTCCCCCAGTAAGTTGTAGAATGAATTTTCCATCGCATACTGGAAGGCTCCTGGATTGTCCGGAGGCAGCGTCCGTCCTTCGGCGTCGCTCCATTCGTCCATGTTGAAGCCGTGTACATGAGACGCGCTTACATTCCAGCTTCTTAGGAAGAATACCGTCCATCTGTACATCCCCATCGGACCGACCGGAAAGATGATCGCCAGTTGTCGGCCTTCCTCACGAGCAGCTCGGATTTGCAAGGCGATCTCATGTCCCATGTACACTTCGAAGTCATGGACCGTGCTGCAGGATACTGGCTGAAAGCCGTCATGCCAATGCGGTTCCCTTACGGAAACGTCCTCCGGCCCGTGACTGCTGCAGCGGTCGATCCGCTCCAAATCCCAGCCTTGAGGAAAATAGCCTTCCATTAATGAACCTTTTAATGTCGTTAACAAATTCATTGAAGGACCCCCTCGCCTAACCAAAGTTTCAGATTATGAACTGTCGCTCGAATGTCTCGGATCTGCTCTTCCCCAGAAATTTCCCGTTCTATGATTAGTTCTCCCTTGTACCCGATCTGCTGCAGCTTCGCGATAAATTCCGGAAACTGCACTTTTCCTTGTCCAGCAGGCACTTCCTTACCTAATAAACTCCCGTCAGTCGGATATAGGCCGTCTTTCACGTGCACGTTGCGAACGTAGCTGCCGATCACATCAAGGGCATCAATTGGATTGCCTTTCCCATACAGAATCAGGTTAGCTGGATCGAGATTGATCCCCAGATTGGATGTCCCAACGCGTTCGATCGTCCGCAGCAGCACGACCGGCGTTTCCTGGCCCGTTTCGAACCAGAAGCCGATGCCTTTGCTCTCGCAATGTTCGGCCACTTCGCGAATCGCCTCAACGACTCCTGGATATTCGGGATCCGTCATATTCTCCGGTATAAATCCACAATGGGTAATGAGCGCCGGAGCACCAATATAAGCTGCGTAGTCCGCCCAAGTCTTAAGAATACGCACCCGTTCTTCGCGATACTGTTGAGGAACAAGTCCTAGCGTTATCGGCCCTTCTGTGAAATTCCATTTCCCCGGCCCAGGCACCCAGCCCCATAATGCACAAATCCGCACCCCATGCTCATTGGATTCGCGAATGACATTATCGAAAACTTCTTTGTTGGCCATTGCCGGGTCCCAGCACATTAATTGGCACACATTCAAACCGAATTGGCTGACATGCTCGAAGCAAATCCCGTCATTCCTCAAAATGTTGATTACCCCGATTTCCATTGTTCTCCTCCTCATCCCATCCTATATTGCGGTAATATCCGCCTTTCTTAACGTAATCATAGCGTGAATGCATGCTCGAATTCTTTAGCGAATCAACCGTACTTTTTGCACTATTAGGTGCACGATCGTACGTTTTATTTGCACAAATTTGGAATTACAAAAGGAATTAATTAAATGATGTTGAAATACATGGGATACCACAAAAGCCTGTTTGACCCGAACCCTTCATTACATCAGGAAAGGACTTGKCAGATATGAATTTTCAGCGCTATCCCGTGCAGGAAGTAGTCTCGATCTATAAGCTGATCACTTGTTATTACTTTGAGTTGGCCAAAAATTACAGGTATGCTGGAGAGAAGCATGACTTCTGGGAGCTGTATTATGTCGATAAAGGCGAAATTGAAATCGATACGGATTGCGGACACTTCCATTTGAAGCAAGGCGATCTGTTATTCCATGAACCCAATGAATTTCACAGTGCTAAGGGGAACGGGAAAATTGCTCCCAACGTCTTCATTGTCACTTTCGAGTGCGACAGTCCTCCTATGACGTTCTTCCTGGAAAATAAACTGTTTCACCTGGGTGATTATGAGCGTACGCTGTTAAGCCAGCTGATGAAAGAAGGATTTAACGCTTTCGGCCCTAGTCCGGTGAATAGCGGGAGGAGATTATCGGCTAGAGAAGATGCTCCGTTCGGGAGTGAACACCTGTTCAAAATCCATCTGGAAATGCTGCTCATCCATATGATTCGAGTCGGTGTGTCCAATCAAGCAAAGCCGAAAATGACAGCGGTACCCAAAGAAAAACAGGAGCTCCAGCTAACAGACCGTATTCAAGCCTATATGGATGAGCATATCGGGGACAATTTGACCCTTGAGATGCTTTGTGATGAATTCGGTGTCGGACGTACACAGCTAAGCATTTTGTTCAAAAAACGGATGGGCTCGGGTGTCATGGAAGTGCTGAATGAAATCAAAATACAGAAAGCCAAAAGCTACATCCGCGAAGAAACTTACAACTTGACGGAGATTTCCGAGCTGCTCGGCTACAGCAGCGTTCATTACTTCTCCCGGCATTTCAAGAAATCTACGGGCATGACCCCCTCCGAATACGCCAAATCGATTTCCAGGGGCTACAGCCGTTATTTAAAAAACTGATAACAAGCAGGAAAGCCGTCCGGAAGCACACCGGACGGTCCTTGGTGGTTGTGTTCAGTTAGTGCGTGTGGGGAGGGAGTGAACAGGAGGTTCCACCCGCTGTTGAAATCGATTCCTTTGATTGAAATGTTGTCGTGGTTAGGAATCGGTTTCAAAGGCGGACGC
>NZ_JBFUIX010000101.1:0-18725 GCF_056401635.1 Paenibacillus sp. P4_E11
TTCATGTCCTGTGTGAGAAGCCGTTGGCGCGTACAGCTGATGAGGTGGATACCTTGATCGCAGCTTCGGTGAAAGCTGGCAAGCTGCTGACGATATTCCAGCAATCTCGCTATTCACCCGCTTTTCAACAAATTGTGGAGATCATTCGCTCTGGGGTTCTCGGACGTGTCGTACAAGCTAGTATTTCGTTTAACGGATTCTCGCGGAGATGGGATTGGCAGACCCTGCAAGCGAACAATGGCGGTAACCTGCTGAACACGGGTCCACATCCATTGGATCAAGCGCTGCAGCTATTCGGAACGGATTCGATGCCGGAAGTAACCTGCTTCATGGACCGTGTCAATACGTTCGGGGATGCTGAGGATTATGTGAAGTTGATTATGCACAAGCCAGATCACCCGTTGATCGATGTGGAAATCACTTCATGTGACGCTTATCCAACCGCGACCTATCGCATTCAGGCGCAATACGGCGGAATCAGCGGAACGGGGACAAAGTTGAACTGGAAATATTTCCGACCTGAAGAGGCACCTGAGCAGAAGCTGATCCGTACTCCCTTGAAACATGCAGACGGTTCCCCGGCGTACCCACAAGAGAAGTTACCTTGGGTGGAAGAGCAGTGGGAGCTGCCGGAAGATCAGCGAGATACACTCTCTTATGTGTGCCGCACGTTCTATGGGAAATTGTATGCGGCTATCGAGCGAGGGGAATCGCTGGATATTACTCCGCAGCAAGTCAAACAGCAAATCGCCGTCATTGAACAATGTCATCGCCAGAATCCATTGTCCAGGTTGTAATCATATAGACAAACACGAGGAGTGGTACCATGAATGAAATGAAGCTTGGCATGATCAGCTTAGATACGTCCCATGTCGTCGTTTTTTCTCAATTGTTGAACCAGAAGGATCATCCCTATCACGTCCCCGGCGGGAAAGTGGTAGTGGCCTATCCAGGAGGATCGCCCGATATGCATTCGAGCTACTCCCGCGTTGAAGGATATACGAATGAACTGCGCGACAAGTTCGGGGTGACAATTGTAGATTCCCCTGAGGCGGTTGCGGAGCAATGTGATGCAATTCTGCTGATGTCTGTAGACGGACGTGCACATCTGGAGCTGTTCCGGAGAATTGCCCCATACGGCAAGCCGGTATTTGTCGACAAGCCCTTTGCGACATCACTGGCCGATGCTCAGGCGATCGTCGACTTGGCGCGTCAATACAAGCTGCCTCTGATGAGCTGTTCATCCTTGCGGTATGCTGCCGGGCTGACGGAAGTATTGGAGAATACGAAGGAAGAAGATGGCGCGATCATTGGTGTCGATTGCTATGGTCCGACTCCACTAGAGCCGTTGATGCCTGGCTTGTTCACTTACGGGATTCACTCGGTTGAGATGCTCTACGCCGCAATGGGGCCGGGATGTGTAGAAGTTAGTACCCGTTCGAATGATGAATACGATCTGGCGGTGGGGATCTGGAAAGATGGTCGAGTCGGGACGGTACGTGGCAATCGGAAAGGGAACTTCCGCTTCGGCGCTCTGATCCATCGCGAGAAGAGCACGTCCTTCGCTGATGCGAGTGCGCATCCGAAACCTTACTATGCAGGCTTGTTGGAACACGTGATGACGATGTTCCAGACGGGCATTCCACCAATCCATATTGAAGAGTCGCTGGAATTGATTCGCTTTATTGAAGCATCTAATGAGAGCGCTCTGACAGGGAAGACCGTTAAGTTGTAAGCGGACCGCACATTGTAAGTCGGAAAAAGAGGCTGTCGATTCATTGTTGATGAAGGCAAAAAAGGCCGTTCCAAGTGAAAAAGGCCCCCTTTAGCTCAAACATCTTGAACCTCCCTTGATTGTATAAGGGATTAAGCGGTATGAAGGTTCAAGCCAAAACTCGCCGGGATCCTCTTTTTCACATTCCACTCCTTTGTTCACAATGAATCGACAGCCTTAAAAACTTCCTTGCAGCTCCACATTACGACCTCGCGCGGTTACTGGATACTTACGAATAATAGTTAAAACCCTCATTCTCGAGTGAATGAGGGTTTTCTCACGCAACAGGGTGTTGAAATATAAAATGTAGTTTCCAATATTTGTTTTCTGTAGTACATTTGTGATACATCAAGCCTCTCTGCCCCTAAACTGTAAGCAAGGAAGTGATTGATTGATTAAACCAGTGATAGTTGCAGGTATTTGCTTATCAGTTCTATGTGCATGTTCAAACCATCAAAAAAATATAACTATTATTGATTCTGTAGTGTCGGAAGGGATTAGTATTTCTGAGATTGTTTCTTCCACGGAAACTGAACTTGAAGGCATCAAGCCAGTAAGTTACAAACTCGATAGCAATGAGATCATAAGAGTGTATGACTTCGGTTCTATAGACAATCGGGAGCGGGGTCAGAAACAATTTCAGCAGAATCAGATGCTTCTCAGCTCCCATGCTCCAATCGTGTATCAGGTAAGCCAATATATGGTTCTATATTACAGTAAAGTGAATTCGAAAACGCAAACCCCAGCACTTAGTGAAACGCGATATGGTGTAACAATTCAGAAAGCAATAAAACGTATTCAATAAGAGTTTGAACGCAAATTCTGAAATAAACAGTTCGAAAAAGGAGGCGCAAGATGATTACAAATTCTAAGTCGTATGTCCAGTCGCAATATGGGGATTCATCGAATTTGGACATTCGAATCTTATTGCATGAGAAGTACAGTACGAACACCCAAGACTGGCATGAATGGGTTTTTGAACAAATGTCCTTCAAACCGGGKAGCACGATTATTGAATTCGGTTGCGGTACCGGGAGTTTGTGGATGAAGAACAAGAGTAAGATACAGGATGACTGGAGCATCACATTAACGGATATGTCGGAAGGCATGCTAGACAAGGCCAGTCAGATGATTGGCGAAGATCAGCCTATTTCCTATAGGGTCGTAGACATTCAAGCTGTTGATACTGAGTTGCATAGTTTCGATGCTGCCATTGCCAACCATATGCTATACCATGTGCCGAATCTGGACCAAGCATTAGCGGAGATTCAGCGGATATTGAAACCACAAGGTGTATTGTATACGTCTACGAATGGGCGGAATCACTTCAAAGAAATCTTCGATTGGGTGAGAGAGTTTGACCCTACACTACCTTTTTCTAATCCTTTGAACTACGTGCTATTTGGGCTTGAAGATGGTGAGGCACTGCTCCGGCGTTATTTTGCGAATGTGCAGTTGGTAAGGTTTCCTAGTCATTTGAGAGTTACTAGTGCAGATGATTTGGCGAACTATATATGCTCAATCGGAGCGGAGCTCAAGCCTGCTTTAGAACGTAAAGGGAGCTACGATGCTTTTATCCAATTACTGGAGAGCAAGAAGACTGAGCAAGGCTTTATTCCGATCACGAAAGATTCGGGGTTGTTTATATCCAGGAACTAGCCGGATGGTTGAGAAGATGGGTTAGTCGATGTTAAAGTATGTGCGGTCGATGAAACATGGTCTGGCCTGAAGCTCGTTATTCCAGTGAAGTTAAGGAAGTAGGTACTATGAAGGCGATCGGATTTGATTTGGGGGAAACGTTAATCTATTACAGCAAGGTGCCAGGAGGTAGCTTCAAGGAACATTTCCGGACTGCTCTCATTGGCGTATGTACGGAAATTGGCGTGGAGCCGGAAGAGCGGATGTTACAAGAGGGGGAGCGTATCCTGGCCCAATATAATACCCGAAGCTCTCCCCGGGAGCATGAGGTCAAGGACACGGACATCTTCAGACAATTACTAACGGCGTAGAATGTGGATAGTAAGCATGGGGCCCGTTCGGTTGAACGGTTTTTTGCCTATTTTCGAGAAGATGTGCAAGTATACGAGGAAGTGCCAGACGTGTTGATGAAGCTGAAGAGCGAAGGTTATAGGATCGGCATATTGACGGATGTGCCTTACGGCATGAACCGGAGCTTGGTGCTGCAAGATCTAGAACGGATTCAAGCATATGTCGATGTGGTGGTGACCTCGGTCGATGCGGGATACAGGAAGCCAAGAAGTGTAGGGTACATCATGTTGGCGGATCAGCTTGGCGTAAGTCCTTCGCAGATGGCATATGTAGGCAACGAAGAGAAGGATATTGTAGGTGCGAAGCGGGTGGGCATGTATGCTGTGCTGATCGATCGTATTGGGCGAGACGTTGGTTGGGGACAAGATGCTAGGGTCGAAGAGTTACGTACACTTCCACAGCTACTCCATGATAGGAATGCCTAAGATTCATATAAAATCACGGATCTCCTACTGCGGAAATGGCTTGTTCGATGTATAATTAGAAAAGTTTGTTCATTCAATTCAACGAGATGAAGGTGGAAGTTTGTGGAAGCGAAATATTGCATGTCCTGCGGGACTGAGATGGTATGGAAAGATGTTGACGGTGTAGAGCGAAAAGGGTGTCCCGAGTGCAGTTTCGTTCATTGGGGGAACTACAGTGTAGGGGTCGGGGCTTTGCTTGAGAAGGATGGCAAATATTTGTTAGTCCGCCGTGCGCAGAACCCGGGTAAAGGATTCTGGACGAATCCAGGCGGCTATATCGAGCAGCTGGAGCTGTTCAATAAGACGATTGAGCGGGAAGTGTTGGAGGAAGCAGGAATTGAAGCGGTTGTGAAGAGCATTGTTGCGGTAAGGGACCAGCCGAGAAGCATCCATAACGTCTATGTTGCCTTTGCCATGAAATATGTTAGCGGTGAACCCACTCCGGATGGTGTAGAGGTCGATGCAGCCGCATTCTTCAGTCCGGAGGAAATGGAAGGCTTGAATGTAGCGGGATTCACGCGTTGGCTCATAGATGTAGCGCAAAAGTCCGGGGAAACCGGAGGCCTGATGTTGGACGAGCAACCCATCGTTCCGCTGGAAGGCTACGGATTGTTCCGAGTATAAGTAGGAGGTAATCGCGTTGATAGGGAATGAAACAGGGAAGCATCCGTTATTGCAATCATTGGTGAACAAGTATCCAGAGCTGAAAGTGTGTGTACCGGATATTGAACTTGCGACGGAATTGTTGATGGAAACGTACCGTAATGGAGGGAAAACGTTATGGTGCGGTAATGGAGGAAGTGCCTCGGACAGTGAGCATATTGTCGGCGAGCTGATGAAAGGATTTATGTCCAGACGACCGCTCCCGGAGTCAGAACGCAGACGGTTCAAGGACATGTTCCCCGATGAAGGGGATTATCTTGTGGATCACTTGCAAGGGGCGCTGCAAGCGATCTCCCTCGTCAGCCACAGTGCGTTGATCAGCGCGTATGCCAATGACGTCTCGGCTGAGATGGTATTCGCCCAGCAGGTGTACGGGTATGGAAAGAGTGAAGATTCCGTTATCGGGTTAAGCACATCGGGTAACTCGGCCAATGTCGTAAGGGCTATGCAAGTAGCCAGGACAAGAGGATTGTCGACAATCGCTCTGACAGGGAGAAGCGGTGGCAAGCTGAAGTCGCTATGCGATGTCACGATCTGTGTACCGTGGGATTCTACGCCGGACATTCAGGAACGGCATTTGCCGATTTATCACACGTTGTGCAGATTGTTGGAAGAGGAGTTCTTTCCATCATGAGTCTATTAGCCGGTGTAGATATTGGCGGTACGAAATGTGCTATCAGCCTAGGCGTTGTTCGGGGGGATGATGTTGAAATTGTCGTCAAGCGTAGCTTCCCGACCGCTCCGGAGCCTGCGAAGGTCATCGAGCAACTGCTTCTCACCCTGGACGATGTTCTCCGCGAGCACGGTCAGGTTACACCAGATGCTATCGGCATTAGCTGCGGAGGCCCATTGGACAGCAGGTCGGGTATGATCCTGTCTCCCCCGAACTTGCCGTTGTGGGATCGCATTGATATCGTCACCCCATTCCGAGATCGATATCAAGTCCCCGTTGCACTGCAAAATGATGCGAATGCGTGCTCGTTAGCGGAATGGCAATGGGGGGCAGGGAAGGGTACGCGCAACATGATCTTCCTGACCTTCGGGACAGGCATGGGTGCCGGACTAATTCTGGATGGGCGGCTCTATGCCGGTACGAATGATATGGCAGGCGAGATCGGCCATATGCGGATGGAGGATGACGGTCCGATTGGCTTCGGTAAGGCAGGATCATTCGAAGGCTTTTGCAGCGGAGGCGGTATTGCTCAGCTTGCACAGAGTAAGGCGAAGATTAACCTGCAGGCCGGCAAGTCGGTTTCCTTCTGCAGCTCGGAAGAGCACTTAGCGGACATAACAGCTAGACTTGTAGGGGAAGCAGCAGAACAAGGCGATCCGTTGGCGCTGGAGATATTCGGTATCGTGGGTAGAAAGCTTGGACTTGCGCTTGCTATAATGGTCGATATGTTGAATCCGGAATGCATCGTCATAGGCAGTATATACGGACGTCAACGTTCCATCCTGGAACCAATCGTGCTGGAGCAGTTGGAACAAGAAGCGATTCCGCTATCGCTCTCGGTATGCCGCATCTTACCAGCGGGTTTGCAGGAGAATGTTGGGGATTATGCCAGCCTCTCTGTCGCTATGCACATCTTAAGAAGTTAATAGTAGGTTCAGATTCCTACAAGAAGAGCTACACTTCAGCACCCGTGGGGTGCTTTTTCTTAATCTAATAAAAACAAGTTAAATCGGCTGTAAGATTTGAAACAGGTATGGCATCCAGTATGGTAGAGGAGGTGCAGACCATGACTGTACACTTGTTGCGGCGTATCGGCGAGGAACAACGGCCCGAAGGAGAACCCAAGTCAATGGATCAGTCTGGTCAAATAAGTCAAGAAAATCTTGTCGAGAGAGCTCGCTCGGGAGACAGAGAAGCGTTCGGAGAGCTCGTGAGGCTGCACCGTGCCAAAGCACTTGGACTCGCCTACTCTCTGACCCAAGATAGTTTCCTGGCCGAAGATATTGTTCAGGAGGCGCTCATTCGTGCATTCATGTACCTTGGGACGCTCATGGATACGAACCGCTTCGCTCCCTGGTTGCAACGCATCGTGAGGAATCAGGCGTATATGAAACTGCGTCGGGGTGGGCCTCATGCCAAGGAAACACTCTTTTCCAGCTTCGGTAAGCCTGTATCAACTCGTGGAGGTAGGAACGAGGAAGGGGGGATGGAGGCGACGGATTGGACGGATATCGACCATATTCTGTTTCAGATGACGAAGCATGCTGCTGCCGATACTGAACAAAGGAACGATCCGATGGAAAGCTTGATGCGACGAGAAACTTTGCAAGGCTTGGTCGATCTGCTGGAATGCCTGACAAGGCGGGAGCGGAACATATTCGAAGCGTTCTTCTTTCGTCAGCTACCTCCATCTGAGATTGCAGCATTGTTCAGGACGACAACGGCCAACATCTATACCAGCTTGTCCCGTTCGAAGGTGAAGGTGCAGCGTGAACGTATCCACGTATCGCTGAGACAATTTGTCCACACACGTTCTGTGCTGGGGCTGCCTTCCCGAGCTATACTTACGCCGCCACCTGATTTTTGAGAATACAAGCTAGAGATGAAATTCTTATATTCGGAGGTTATTCATGGTTACTTTTAGTGATATTGTTGAAACTCGAGCATGTAAGCTTCATGCTTTCACACTTGTTGGTTATGAAGGTCAAAGCATGGATGAGGAGAAACACCTATTTAATCAACTCAACGAACATGCGAATGAAATTTCAGCCGTCAAAAGTGACAATCGGTATTTAGTCGTATTAGGGAAATTCATAGTTCCATTCGTTGCACTTGAAGTTACGGATGCCACGAATGTTCCCAGCTTGATGAAAGCATTAACGATTCCTGAAGATGAATATGTCGCCTTTAAATTCAGCAAGAAACACGTCGGTGATTTCTGGGCTACTGTATGTACCGCCGAGAATCAAAATCAATATAATATCGATCTTTCCAAACCTAGATTTGAAATATTCACTCCAGAGCTGCAGGATACTGGACTTCTTGAATGGTACATTCCAACAAAAACCAAGTAAGGCTACGTGTAAGGAGGTCTAGGCCATGAGCGATGGAATCCAGACGAAGAAGGACTGGAGCAAGACGTGGACCACGGCTGCTGCGGCGATCCACGGAGCCATTACGTATACGGATAAAAAGCATTTGTCGCTGATCGACGTGATGGGTCTGACTGGGCATGCGTTCCGCATCAACATTGATCCTGCACGTGTTGATGCATCCGGGCCAACATCGTTCCCAGGCGGGTATATACTTCGGCGTAATATGTGCAATCTTGGGTTTACTTGCAGCTTGGCTGATCCGTCAGTTCCAGTCACGCCGGATAAGTTGGAACGTGTCATCACGCTCATCCAGCAATCGATTGACCGGGGATTGCCGGCGATCAGCTGGGATTTGTTCCTCCCGGAATTCGGACTCATCTATGGGTACGACGATAATCTGCAATGTTTTCATGCTAAGGATGTGTCGAAGGACACTACATTAACTTATGCGAAATTCGCCGAAGCCAAATTCGTGTTATTCGCTGTTACGATTGGTGAAAGCTTGCCACAGACGAAGACCGAGAGTCTCCGCCTCGCCTTAGACATGATTGTGGACCATGCGAGAGGCCGGGAGTGGCAGCATATATTCGAGGATAAATACATATCAGGTCTAGCTGCCTATGATGCCTGGATCCGTGTCTTCGCCGAGCGTCGGGCTGATGAAGTTGGCAACGCTTTCAATACGGCTGTTATCGCGGATGCCAGACGTTTCGCTACCCAATTCCTGAAGGAACTCCCCGCTAAGTGGAGTGCGGATACTGGATTGGAGCGCAATGTGCGCAAACTGGCGATAGAAGCGGCTCAGCACTACGAGAAGGCAGCAGCAGCGCTATGGATCATGCATGAGATGTTTCCGTTCCCAAGAGGGGGAGAACCGAACGACCCGCATGAGGCTGATCGCGCCATTGTGTTGCTAGAACAGGCGAAGGATGCAGAAACGCAAGGGATTGCGACGTTGGAAAAGATGCAAAAGAGACTAAAAGAGTTTCCAGTGGATGAATGGATCAATTGATTTTTCAATTGGATGAGAAGGAGATGCGTATATGTTGGAATGTTCTATTGTCAAGAATGAAGAGACTCGTTTAGTTGGGGTTAGCTTTGCCGGTCCGGTACCGGACTCATTTCCTAAGGCTGCGATTCAATTGCATGAATCATTCTGGCCGAGGCGGTTCGAAATACCTGGTCGAGTGAAAAGCGATGTTCTGATCAGTCCGTTCCAGGATTATAATGAGAGTTTCGTCACCTATTGGGCCTGTTGTGAAGTAGAAGATGTGGGTGGCAATGCGATAGCACTCCCGCCGGGTATGCAATTAATCACCATACCAGCCCACGATTATGCGATGGTAACGTGCACGAATCAGACGATTGGAGAAGGATACACCCGATTAACGGACTGGATGAAACAACAGGGCTTTCAGAGAGTGGAACGAGCGTGCATGATAGAGAAGTATTATATTATGGAGCAGTCGGACGCAGGTGAAGCGATCGAGGAGCGTGTGGAGTTACTTGCACCCATTAAGCCGCGACCTGCGGAAACCTTGGTAGAGCGCATCGATGCCGTGTTCTTGCCAGTCGTCGATCTGGAAGCATCGGTGGCTTGGTATCAGGATGTGTTCGGGTTGAAGGTGCGTTGGCAGAATAATCGGATGGCGGGGCTAGCGGTTGGATCGAATGTCGGGTTCCACTTGGTCAAGGTGCGGGACTGGGTGCCAAGCGACAGCTATACGCCGATCAATCTCGCAGCGCGAGATGCGGAAGCCGTCCGGGCCAGATTGAAGGAGAAGCACGTACGGTTGTCCGATTGGCGTCCGGGCGATCCGGTTCGATTCGATTTCTGGGACAATTCGGGCAATATTATTTGCTTGATGCAATTGTAAAACTATTCAATTCGAGCCGAGTTTCCTGTACATTAAGGAGGATCGGCTTTTTTGTCGCTCGGGTGCAATTGTAAATCAAAAGGAGCCATGAACATTGAATTCGTGTGAGTATTGCAATATCCAGTATGAGCATCAGAAACTAGTTGCAGAGAACGAATATTGTATGTTCCTCATGCTGAACAATCCGGATATCGAAGGATCGGGAATCATGATCCCGAAGCAGCACCGGGAAACGGTATTTGATCTTACGGAGCAAGAATGGACCGCTACATACCAATTGCTGCAGGAAGTGAAAGCGTGGATCGACGATAAGTACAAGCCTGACGGCTATAACGTAGGGTGGAATTGCGGAACTGTAGGAGGACAGCATGTTTTTCATTCCCATATGCACGTAATTCCTAGGTACGCTGACGAACCCTATGCTGGCAAAGGGATCCGCAACTGGTTCAAGAGCACGGACAATCGGAGGGTGAATTCAGGCGAGTGAGCATCGTTACTTGGTATCCAGCTGTTGCTTGTGGGATCGGGAAGGGGACACAGATAATAAAGAAGAGGAGTGGGCGATACCGTGAAATTACAAGCCTATGAGCAGAAAAATGAGAGAATCAGACAAGCATTTCTGGAGAAAAAAAGAAACCAACCGGAGAAATTCCGGCAACGCTTGAATCTTTCCTGGTCCAACTGGGGTTTCGGGATGGAATCATTAGCCGATACAGCGCTACGGCTGCAACAAGCCGACATCCGCTATATCGAGTTGCATGGCAATCATTATGGCGCGGACCTGGGCTATAAGGCTGAGGAGACACTAGATATATTGCGTTCGCATAATATTCAAGTAGCCGGGGTATGCGGGATGTTCTCGGCAGACAACGACTTGTCCAGTAATCGGGCTTGGCACCGACAGGCAGCGGTCGATTATATTAAGCGAGAGCTTGCGTTCATCCAACAGGTTGGCGGGTCCTATATGCTAGTTGTACCAGGAGCTGTGGGCCGGGCAGCCAAGTATGATGTTATGGAGTTCGACCGTAGTGTGGAGACACTCAGGCTTGTTGCTGACTTATTCGTACAGCACGAGGTGAAGGCCGCAGTCGAGCCGATTCGTGCAGCTGAAGTAAGCCTCGTCCATACGATCGCGGATGCTCAGCGTTATATAGAAGCGGTGAACCGTCCCGGAATAGCCCATATCAATGCGGACGTGTATCACATGCAGCTCGAAGAATCACATATCGGTGAGGCGCTGCTCGCGGCTGGAGAGCAGCTAGTCAATCTGCATCTGGCAGACAGCAACCGCTGCGCGTTAGGCGAAGGCTCGCTTGATCTGGATACCGTGATCATGGCCCTGTACTTGCTCGAGTTCAACCGGGAAGGGCGATATGTCACACCAGAACCGCTAGGCCCGGGCGGAGATCCGTATCCGGCAATGTACGGGAAGCCTGACAAGCCATCGTTGGACCGGATGGTGAAGCAGACCGCAACCTATTTCCGCGAGCGGGAAGAAGTACTGCTGGGGTAAGCCATTACTTGCACAAAGAAGGAGCCTGAGAATCTCAGACTCCTTCTTTGTGCTATCGTATAATCGATAATGCATCCTACAACTTCCGCAGCATCGTAACAATCTCTTCCATGAAATACTCYGCCGCACCTTGTGCGAAAGGAGAGGTCATCACCTCGTAACCGCCTTGTGGGTAAGCCTCGGCGATTGGCAAGTAGCCAAGATGTCCGTTCGAGTAGCCGCTGAACAAAGTGACAGGGAACGGAGAGTGGAATTTGATATACAACCCGATCTCCACGAAAGGTTCGAGTGGTGTCCCGATGAGGACCATTTCTCCGATCCGAAGGATTTGCACCTCGATATTCGTATGCGTCATTCCGTTATATTTGCGCGATGTATCCCAAGCCAGGAAAGCCCGTTTCACTTGGAAAGCAATTTGACTGATCTCGTCATCACTGCCGCCTTCAGCTTGCAGTCGGGTTAGCTCTTCCGATACTTGCGTATAGTGAGCTTCCGCTTCATCCAACGGAGTCAGCTTCTTGAGCGGCAACGAGATGGAGGTGTTGTAAGTCTGAATATATTGATCAGTCATAGGCTTGGTTGTGCGGAATATGCCAAGCGATGCCCCGGATTCCGTAACGCCCTGAAACTCATGATGAAGCGCGTTCGCTCCGAGTTCCAGCGACACTTTGACCGCTTCTGCACCAATGATCGTTCCGATCCGCTTCGTCGCGGGGAAGTTGTCGAGGAAGCCCTCAGGCCCTGGTCCAATATTACCGGTTGCCCCTTGCAGGAAGACGCATATACCCCCCGAGTGATGCTCGACTACACGCTTTGTTACACCTGGATAATCCGGGCTGTGCAGCTTGTACGTATAGCCCAGCGTCGTTGGATGGCAAGAGTAATGCACGATCGTAGCTACAACTTCGCCACCCGCGTCATCGAATCGAACCACACCGACAGCAGGGTCCGTAATACCGAGCTCATTATAGCCAGTGATGACACGTCCGGATTCTAACATCTGACGGCGGTTTTTACCTACGGAACAAGCCCCCAGTCCAGCTTCCACCGTGACCACAACCCGATTCTGCTTCGCTTCCAAGGCCGCATCAACCGATTGGGTCAGCATGTATTGGAAGTACGCTTTCCTGGCTTCGGCTCCGGACTTGTAATAATCGCTCCAGAAGATCGGTCCTGAGTGCGCATGTGTGACGGACAATCGGATGTGCTCGACTTCAATGCCAGTAGCATCGGCAATCGCTTCTCGAACCTCATTCGATTGATCGATCAGGAACAGACAAGCATCAATGTCAATGATAAGTGAATGGGACTTCCCATCGGTCATATATAAGGCGGTTGTGAACAGATCGGACTCAATGCCTTCAGCAAAAATATGCGTCTGCGCGCCCCAACCAGCATGTGGCACATCGAGCGACGGATTAATATCTTTTCTGGCTACACCGATTTGAATCAATGGAATACATCTCCTTGGATGTGGAATATGGAATGAATCTTATCCCCGACCTACGATAGGAGGGACGAATACGGCTTCCGCTTTGTTGTTTGCTCTCAGGAAATCGAAGTCACAACCTTCTGAAGCTTGCAGGACGTGGTCTGCATATAACTTCGGATACCCACGAACATGTTTGGGTGTTGGCTTGACCCAAGCTTGCATACGCGCTTCCAGCTCCTCCGACTCCAGCATCACATTGACGGTTCCTTGAGGAACGTTCAGCTCGATGATGTCGCCAGTCCGAACAATCGCGAGCGGCCCGCCGGCTGTCGCTTCCGGGGCGACGTGCAGCACGATCGTGCCATAGCTTGTTCCGCTCATTCTCGCATCGCTCAAGCGTACCATGTCACGCACGCCTTGCTTCAGCAGCTTCCGCGGAATCGGAATCGCTCCCCATTCCGGCATGCCTTCAGCTACAGGACCGCAGTTGCGCAGAATAAGCACGGAGTCGGCGTCGACTTCAAGCTCGTCATCATCAATGCGTTCGAGCATCTCTTCATAGCTGTCGAATACGACGGCAGGACCGCGGTGGATGAGCAAATGCTCTGAACTAGCCGACAGCTTCAATATTCCGCCGAGCGGACTTATGTTGCCGCGCACGATGGCGATACCGGACTGTTCCATAACGGGTTGGTCGAGGGGATGAATAACCTCGGACAGTTCCGTTGGAACTTGACTGTAGATTTCTCGAATCGTCTGACCTGTAGCGGCCAGACAATCTCCATTCAAGATCGGTAACAGCTCGCGGATCACGACACCTAGTCCACCGGCATGGAAGTAATCATCCATATTGAATTCCCCGCTTGGCTGCATATTAACAAGCAGCGGGACCCCTGCTGAATGTGTGGCGTAATCATCAAGATGGATAGGAATGCCCAGTCTGCCGGCGATAGCCGTCAAGTGAATGATGGCATTCGTTGAACCTCCAAGCGCAGAGAGAAGCTTCATCACATTCACGATCGATTCCTCCGTAATGAGCTTGGATGGGGTCAAGTTCTCATGAACCATCGCTACAATACGTTGGCCGGTCGCTTCGGCTGCGGCTTTGCGGCCGGAGTGGGTGGCAGGAATGCTGGACGTTCCCGGCAGCATCATGCCCAGCATCTCGGAGACGCTCTTCATTGTGGACGATGTCCCCATGACCGGGCAGCCTCCGAGGCTACAGGAAATGCACTTTTCTAATTCATTCCATTCCTGGTCTGTGAGCAGTCCAGCCTTGTAATCATCGATATATTTCCAAGTGTCCGTCCCGTAGTTAACCGTCTTCCCACGGAATACACCAGGAGTCCGATGTCCAGCTGCTAATTGAAGGGATGGCAAGTTGCAGCTCGCTGCGCCCATGAGTTGAGCGGGTGTAGTCTTGTCGCATTCGCAGAGCATAACGACACCATCGATCGGCAACGAACGTATGGATTCTTCAACATCCATCGCCATTAAGTTGCGGTAAGGCAGGTCGGACGGCTTCATGAAATCAGCAGGGGTCGTAATCGTATGCAGCTCGATCGGATAACCGCCGGCTAGCAGGACGCCTCGCTTCACATATTCCACAAGCTCTTTGTGCGGATAATTGCAACTGTTCAGGTCATTCCAGGAATTGAATATCCCAATCATTGGTTTACCAACGAACGATTCGGGAACGTGTCCCATTGCTCGCATCGCGGAGCGGTGTTGGAAGGAGTTGTCTACTGCGCCACGGAACCATTCTTCGCTGCGTAATTTCGTTGTCATGTTTAGTCATTTCCTCCCGGAAGTGGAGTAGTGTGGTAGCCAAGATCGCGTGAGATGTTCATCGCGGTCTGTTTCACTTGCTCGCCAATCTTCATAAATTTAACGGCAGGCAGATCCTTGCTTAACGCCGTGATGCTCATGGAAGCGACGATGCTGCCTGAAGCATCACGAATAGGGGCGCCAATACAGCGAATACCGTCCTCGAACTCTTCGTCCTCCAAGGAAAACCCGTGTTCACGTACAAACTTGATGTCATCGAGAAACTGTTCCGGTGAACGGATGCTTTTCTGAGTAGAGCCGCTCATCTCGCCAGGTAATACTTGCAGCAGTTCCTCATCCGTCATATCGGAGGCTAAAGCTTTGCCTACACTGGACTGGTACAGTGGCTGGCTTTGGCCAACCGCTGTTGCAAACCGGACGAAACCTGATCCTTCGACTTTGTCGCAATACACTGATTTGTTATTTATCATCACGGCCAGGTGTGAGGTGAAAGGAGTGTCCTCAACAAGCTGGCGCAGGTGAGGGCGTGCAATCTGAACCAGATCCATAGAATTCAAGTACCGGTTCCCCCAACGGAGAACGCCTGCACCTAGACGGTATTTGCCATCTGGTGTCTTGCTTATGATCTGGTGCTGTTCTAATGTGTTCAGGATGACGAAGGTTGTCGTCTTGGGTAATTTGAGCCTTGCATGCAAATCGCCAATCGAGAGCTCTTCATCCGACAGCGCATTAAGAATCAGAATCGATTTCTCCAGTGCGGGTACAGAGTAATCCTTCGTTCCTTGGGCCATTACAGATCACCTGCATTCGCCATATGTCCGCCGTCTACGACCAGAGTGGTGCCGGTAATATAGGAAGCTTCATCCGAGGCCAGAAATAAGAAGGCGTTCGCTGTTTCTTCAATGGTACCGAGGCGGCGCATAGGTGTTCTTGTGGTCAGATCGAGCGGATTTTCTTCCTTCGTCTTCAGCTCACGATCGAGAGGCGTATCGATGAATCCAGGCGCGACCGCATTAACCCGAATGCCGAATTGTGCGAGATCAACCGCCATCGACTGGGTCAACAGGACGACTCCGCCCTTGGATGCATTATAGTGCGCAAGCATTGAGCTGCCTGCTAGGCCGTTCTTGGACGCCATATTCACGATAGACCCGCTAATCTTGTGCTCGATCATTTGTTTACTTATCGTCTGGCTTAGGAGGAACATAGCATTCAGATTCACATTGAGTATATCGAGCCAGCGTTGATAGGGGATAGCCGTGAACGGCTCGCGCACCGCAATGCCAGCGTTATTGATCAGAATATCGATCCCACCCAAAGTGTCCCAGGCGAGCTTCGCGGTCTGTTCCACTTGCTGCGGGTCTGCCAAATCACATATCGCATAATGAACGCGATCTGCTTCTCCAGTTGCTGACGATTGTGCTTCGTTCTTAAGCTGCTGAGCGGACTTAGCCAACTGTTCCTCGCGTAGATCAACGATAAATACGCTCGCCCCTTCTTGAAGAAATCGGGTAGCCACGCCAAGGCCGATGCCTCTCGCACCGCCCGTTATTAATACTCGCTTTCCATCTAATCGCATTACGTTGTCCTCCGGTTCCGGTTCTTAGTAAAGTCAGGGAATTCGATCGGTTTGCCGTTGCCTGCAACGGATTGCATGGACAAGGGGAAGATCGAGCTCCATGTAACGGCATCATAGACGTCGATGGCTGGAGGACGCCCCTCCAGAATGGAGCGGACGAACTCGTCGATAACGAAGAAGTCACCACCGCCGTGGCCAGTCTGCTCCGCTTCATTCAACCATTTCTTCCATAGGGGGTGCTCATACTCATCTCGGTACGTCCATAGCGATTCCCATTCTGCCTTGGACTGACCGGGTAGATCTGTTGAGAATCCAGGCGAGCGTCCTTCGATCCACACAAGTGGATCCTCGTGGTCGTGACGAGCGGCCAAATAAGCGCCTTTCGTACCCTGCAAGCCATAATGGGTCATGTTGTGAGGTCGGCTGGATACCCAATCAACCCGTAAGGAGATGACGACACCTTTCTTCGTACGGATCGTCGTAATAGACGAATCGCCTTGCTGCCAATAGGACGCTTGCGCTCCAGGGTGGCTGTCGCCAAAATGATCCTTATAATACATCGGCATAGAGCCGTTGCGTGTCGTATATGTGCTCATCACATCCAGCGTGTCGCCGCGATTAATGCCTAGCCATTGAGCCAAGGGCCCCAGAGAGTGAGTAGGGTAGTTCATCCCGTTCACATCACGTTGCAGCATGCCACGCCATGTTAGCTCTCCGTCTTCGTAATGAGTCAAGCGGCGTACATCATGTAAATAAGCGCCTTCTACAAATGTAAGCTCTCCGAAGACACCTTGACTAACCATATTCTCAATCATTTTATTAGGCCGCATATAGCAGTAGTTCTCTGCCATCATATAGGTCATGCCTGTTTGTTCAACAGTTTCTACAAGCTCCCATGCATCTTCCAACGTATGAGCGGCAATGACTTCACTTAATACATGCTTGCCTGCGCGCATTGCCTGAATGGCTTGTTGGGCGTGAAACATGAGCGGAGTAGCGAGTAGAATAGCGTCTACTTCCGGATCTTCGAGAAGTGCATTGTAATCATTGTAAGTCCGCACATCGGGATACATGAGCTTCCAATCATTCAGCAAGCGTTCATTCAGTTCACATACAGCAGTCAAGCTTACTTGCCCAGATAGCGCTGTCAATGCGTGTTTGAAATGCGCCCCGCGTCTTCCGCCAACGACAGCAAGACGAACCGTTTTCAAGGGAATGGTCATCTCATTACTCACTCCTTAATCTCGCTTCAATATATTGAATAGCTTTTAAAAACACTTTACAATTGATCGCCTGCGACTGTCAAACTGTTTTTGATGGCCGTTCCGTGATTGTTTAAGAGGTGTGCATAATATAAGTATTGACGGATAAAAAACAGATTCATATAATTACATTATCAATGTTGTGAATGGTATTCAACATATTGAACTAATCAATGATTTACAACCACAATCAGGAGGTTATCATGAACAAAAGCCAGCAAATCCATGAAGAAGCTAAGAAATATACACCAGGCGGTGTGCACACTTCCATTCGTAACGTGAATCCGTTCCCTGTGTTCACTAAAGGCGAAGGCGCGTATATCTATGATGCCGATGGAAAAAAATACATTGATTACCAAGCTGCCTTCGGACCATTCATCTTGGGACACAATCATCCCTATGTGAATAACAAAGTCATCGAAGCCCTCGGACGTACCGATCTGTACGGTGTGGGAACGACCGACTTGGAAGTGGATTGTGCGCGTAAGATCTGTACACATGTGCCTTCCGCTGAACAAGTGTTGTTCTGTAACTCCGGTTCCGAAGCTACTTATCACGCGATTCGTCTTTCCCGCGCAGTTACAGGACGGACCAAGCTGATTAAGTTCCAAGGCTGCTACCATGGCTGGCACGATTACGTAGCCCGCAACATGCTCAGCGCATGGGATATGATCGGCAAGCGTGATCCTGGGTCAGCCGGGATGATGGATGAGGCGATCGACAATACGCTCGTCTGCACATTCAATGATCTGGACAGTGTCGAGCAAACATTGCGGGACAACAAAGATCAAGTAGCAGCATTGATCGTAGAACCAATCCCGCACAACATTGGCTGTATTATGCCAGAGCCGGGATTCCTTGAAGGGCTTCGAGAGCTTTGCACCGCGAATGGCGTTGTTCTTATCTTTGACGAAGTCATTACAGGCTTCCGTCATGATGTAGGTGGTTATCAGAAAGTTGCTGGCGTAACGCCGGACATAACTACGATGGGGAAAGCGATGGCGAACGGATTCCCGATCGCAGCGATTGCGGGCAAGCGGGAGTTGATGCAGCGCTTCAACACCCAGCCAGGCGGAGATGTATGGTTCGCAGGAACATACAACGGTCACGCCGTAGGAACGGCTGCAACGATTGCTACAATTGAACTGATGGAGAATGAGCCGGTTCACGAGCACGTATTCCGTTTGGGGGAGAAAATGCGCAGCGGCATTCGTGAAATTCACGAACGTCTTGGCGTAAATGCGATTGTAGCGGGCTTCGGTTCGGTATGGACAAC
>NZ_JBFUIX010000102.1:0-18553 GCF_056401635.1 Paenibacillus sp. P4_E11
GTGTTTAGACTGAAACACCCGCATCCCCACGTAAAGGTTTTTCCTACATTTTTAATTAAAACTGTAATAAAAATTAACTGTAAAAAAGCACCCACACATACACCAAGCATCCTAGTTATTGGAATTAACATCCAGATTGCAACCAGCAGTTCTAAAACAATCAGTACAGGTGCAACTAACAAGGAATACTTCCATTTTATAACTTTATATTCATTTATGATTTGGACAAAAGCATACGGATTTTTCACTTTTGCACCGCTACTCTTATAATAGATTAAAAAGATAAACAGACTAAAAGTCCATTCGGTTACCCTTAACCACATCATTGAGGGATCTCGCTTTCTGTAATCTCCACAAAACTTCTTATTTCCGTT
This sequence comes from Paenibacillus sp. P4_E11, assembly GCF_056401635.1. NCBI lineage: Bacteria > Bacillati > Bacillota > Bacilli > Caryophanales > Paenibacillaceae > Paenibacillus > Paenibacillus sp. P4_E11. The sequence goes on from NZ_JBFUIX010000102.1 coordinate 375, forward strand.
AGAATATCAGAGGGGTGCGTTGAAGCTAAAGAAGTTTTGGAAATCACCTTCCCATTCTTAAATGCTATCATCACTGGCAAGTTTTTTATTTGAAGTTCAATAAGCAATTTTGGATCTTCAATTAAGGTTGTAGCACCATCAACGATAAGATGCTTATGTTTTAAAGTTAGCATATAAGAAGGTATTTTCGATACTTTATGTCTGATTCTCGGGTCTTTAACAGCATCTACGCAGAGCATGTATCCTGAGAAAGATGATTTAAGAAGTTGTCTTATGGATGATGTAGAGTCCATTCGAGAAATAAACGATATTTGCTGGTTTATATTTCTATTTAGCTGAACAAGCAAAATAAAGCCCAGTATAATTGTTGATCCAACTATTATCAGCTGATTCATTGTTATTTCTCCCTTGCGGCTAAATTATATAAAAAAATGTGTACCTGGGAAGGTAACTGAAAGTTTTATTACATCATTCTACTCTCTTTATAAACTGTGCAAACAAACCTTCCATGAGCAAATTGCTCCAAGCCTTGTGTTAGGGCTGGTATTTTAATGAATTGAGGAAGGTGCGCTGTAACAGTTCCTTARCAACGTGTTCCATCTCCGCCCGATCCACACTCATTATTCGGCGGTGAACTTGCACAAATTTCATTTCCATTAACACAATATCCTTCTTCATTGCAAAACAATTCATAATATTCGTACATGCCTGATTCATCGAACCAAGGAAGTTCTCCTCCCCAACTACAATCTCCTTTAATAACTTCTCTAGAATTACCGTATTGAATTAGTTGCGGAGCTACATAAGTCGCCATAAGTACATCCTCCTTTTTTTATTCCCCAGGTACACAAACTTGTAAACAAGACCGGTTTGATTTCTCACAATGGGCCTTTATTTCTTCTGTAGCAAGCCCTGTAACCAAATTTCTACTGTAATCATAAGAAACATATCGTCCCTTACAATTTGTCCTTGTCTCCATCTATTTATTAAGTCAATCCATTCTTCCTTTGTTGCCCATCCGAATTGGGTTATAAGCCCCTCTTGAATAACAGGTTGCAATTTATTCCATCCTTCTTGGATTCCTCTGAATGTGAGTTCTCTGTGATTCGTTTTTTTTAGTCTCCACAGTACTTTAGATGGGAGGTAATCCTTCATGGTCTTACGTAAAATATATTTTCTGATCCCATTAGACCAAAGCATTGACTCAGGTATTCTATATAAGAACTCAACTAATCTTCTGTCTAGAAATGGATGTTGGAGATTCACTCCAACTAACGGTGAAATCACTCGATCTGAATAAATTCTGGCCTTTGTCCCTGTAATTTGTTTAATAAATCCCCTTCGACTAAAAGAAGAAACCTCTTTATATTTGTCAATAAGTTCCTGAGAGGCAAATTGTAATAATTTCTTATATTGTCCACCGTTAAATTGAGGGGCAATACCAAAGGACCATAAAACCTTTGGAGTTGATAATCTGCACAAATTAGAAAAGCGATTAGCCTGTTTAAAGGCATTTATAAAACTACCTTTTTTAATGAAATCAGCAATTACAAATTCTGAGCCGTTAAAAACATGATCTCCACCATATCCCGTAAGTACATTTCTGGCTCCAGCATGAACTGCCTCGTGCATCAAAGAACTTGTCAAAGAAAATGAAGCTGCATTAACATGTGGTTCATATGACCATGGTGAATTGTCCGAAAAATTTTTAAACGCTGTATGCTCATCGCATCTATGATAGACAGCGGTAGTGGAATACATTTGAAGAATTGGTTCTATATATTCACGCTCATCACTTTCTTTAAATAAATCAAAAACACCGCATACAGGAAAGAGTTCCGTGTTTCTATCTGTCTTATAAACCTGTTTTCCGACCGAAAAAATTGTCGTTGAATCTAATCCGCCACTCATTAATACAGCGTTTTTTTCGTTTTGAGTTATCCTGCATTTAACTGCCTCGTTTAATATTTCGAGCAAATGTTCTTCATATTGCTTTGCATATGTATACTTAATCTCGTCCTGATTTTCAATTAAATCCCAATAGACTTCCATTCTCGTAGTTTTATTTTCAACACTAAGTGAACAAGCGCTAGGAAGCCGTGAAACTTCATGGAAAGGAGTAGAGATTGAATCAATGTGACCATTGCACAAGTAATATTTCTGAAAATATTCTTCATTTATTCTTTGTATTGAAAAATGCTTCTTAAGCATATATATATCACTTGCAATCCAAAGCATGTCATCATTTAAAATCCAAAAAAGCGTCTTGATGCCTAGTTGGTCTCTAGCCGCAAATACATTTTGACTTCTTCTATTCCATATAAAAAATGCAAATTCACCAATTATACATTTAACAGATTCCTTTCCATATCGATCAAAAAGATACAAAAAAATCAATTCGTTACTTTCTGATATCTCCATGGGCAGATTATATTTGCTCACGATATCAAATCGATTGTCTATTCGAATATCTCCAACTAGATAGTTGTCGTTTAAGTTGATGATTCTTGCACTATTACTAGCATCATATGCAGTTGTAATGGAAAAGGCCGCATTTCTTTCTACTAATGTAGTAGTCTCATAGCTTTGGGAAGTTTCTGGCGTTGGCATTGTTCTATTCCAAGTTTCCTGATCTATATGTTTACCACTTAAATCGATACTACCAAAAAACCACCTCATGAATTCTTCACATCCTTTGATGATAAAATAACTTTCAAATTGCGTGTTACTATCTCTTTCTCATTAATATTTCTACCGTTTAAGATTAACCATGCATGAGCATAGAACGGGAATTTTTTCACACCAATTACTATCTCTACCGGAATCCCTAATCTGGTTCTAATGTATTTATAACCCAAAAAAGATCGATGAAGACACTGTGCTTCCAATGGATACCAAGAACAAGCCCGATCAATTAAATCTAAATACCGTATAAGACCTGTCATTGAGTCATCATTACTTTTCTTAATTTCACTCCCCCGATATGCTGCCGTATATTGTTTAAACAAAAAATGAAATCCTTTTCTTCTTAGTACGATATCAATATATAAAAGAGTGATAACTACATTTAAGAATTGAGACAATGAAATTATTTTTTTCATCTTCTTATTACCAATCCGTTTTCCTCTAGTTTCGCAATCAATTTACTCACATCTTCCGTGGCAAGCTCGTTAGATATCTGATATTTTCTCTGCAAGCAATGAATTATCTCAATTAGCTTGTTTCCTTCTTCTACCATTCTCCATATCTCGGAACCAACAGAATCGAGTCCATATAAATAGCCGTTTTCAAGATTAAAGATTATGTACTCTCCATCATCAACAGAAGTATTAACGTATTCAGGTATAAAATACCTCAATATAGTCCCTCCCCCATTTAAAACCATTTATTTTCCATAAAATTACTTTATAATTAACATATACTATATTTAATGTGAATTTAGTGTGAATTTCTTCCACTAACGTATAATATTCGGAAGAAATCCATGGTTAAAATTGGATAGTTGTTACAGACAAGCTGTCTAATACAGTGTAAATCGGTCTAAAATTGAAGAGACCCATGATTAAATCCATGGGTCTCTCACAAACGGTATATACTTTTGTGCTCAATAGGACTTTATCATTATCACCTGCTAATCATGCTTTCGCGCACGCACTTCACGATTCGCCGACGCTAGTCTTACATCTTGAACGAGCTCCGTTTGACCTCTCGATTTACCAATCAAGCTCCCCCCTTTACTAAACAACATGACTTGTCCGGTCGCTAGCTGAATCAGTTAAACAGGATCTCGTTATCTCTGCACTTCTTGCGACAACCATTCATTTGATTATTCACACCTTAGCGACCGATACTACTCGGCAAACGCCTTCTTCCACCACAAATATCTACTCTGCACCCATCCGCTCAGCTACAACGAATGCCGCCGCCGTCGTCTCCGTATGCGTAATCGTGAGATGCAGCTGAATGGCTGCTGCCGATGTCCGCTCGTCTGCTGACGGCGACTCCGCGGCCAAGCCGAGTCGCTCCCAAGCCGCGTCACTCACACTGCAGACGGGCTTGCCATTCGCATCCGGCACGACGCGGATGTCCTGCAGTCCGACCTGGCGGCCGATGCCGCAGCCGAGCGCCTTGGCTACGGCTTCCTTGGCGGCGAAACGTCCGGCGACGAATTCTGCCAGTCGGCCGGAGCGCGACACCGCCCGTTCACGCTCCTCCGGCGTCAGAACCCGTTCGACGAAGCGCCCGCCATGCGGCTCCTCTAGAATGCGCCGTATCCGATCAATCTCCACTAGATCCATACCAATTCCAATGATCATAGCGCGTTATATCCCCGGAATCGGGACTCGCTTATGCTCGGTGCGCAAGTACTGCTTCTCCAGCTTGGCCTTTGCTTCAGCACCGATCTCTTTGCCTTCCAGATAATCGCTGTTGTCATCATACGTAATACCGAGCTCGCCCTCATCCGTCTGACCTTCCCATAGACCTGCTGTCGGCGCTTTGTCCAGTACGCTCTGCGGGACACCCAGCTCCTGCGCCAGCTGCCGCACTTGGCGCTTGTTCAACGAGCTGAGCGGCGTCACATCAACAGCTCCGTCGCCATACTTCGTGAAGAAGCCAGTAATGGCTTCGGAAGCATGATCGGTTCCGACCACGATCAATTTCAGATCGAATGCCAGCGCATACTGCATGACCATACGCGTCCGTGCCTTGATGTTGCCCTTGCCTTCGCGACTGACATGGCGATGAATGCCGATATTCTTGAAACCGTACTCGACTTCTAACGCGATTTCGTCCACCGATTGCTCGATATTCGTCTCCACCTTGTGAGTGAGCTTGAACGCCTCCGCTACAGCATAGCTGTCGGCAATATCCGCTTGCTCGCCATAAGGTTGGAACACGCCAAGCGTCATATAGTCGCGTCCCGTTTCCTGAGACAATTCATCAGTCGCCAGCTTACACAATCCTGTTGCAACCGCGCTATCCACACCGCCGCTAATCGCAATCAGCAGCCCGCTCATATGGGACCCAAGCACATATTCCTTTAGAAAATCTACGCGCCTGCGGATTTCTTCCGTCGGATTAATCTGGGGTTTAACACCTAATTTCGCGATAATGTCATGCTGCAAACTCATGATTCATCTCCCTCTCCTGCGCTTTATCTAAATCCAGTATAGACTACACGATGCATATTTCAAGCTCATGGGTTGAAAAGCTGACCAATCTCGCCCGTTCCATCTCGTGTTGCACCCTGTCGATTGCCCAAGCTACCGTACGAATAGTCGGACTTTACAGCAGCGGCTGTCCCAGCTGACTTGCCGCAACGTCGAAATTCGAGCTCAAGGGTGAGCCTGGAGCCTCGACTGCAGAGTAAAGGAACGTCCAATGAACGAATCCTCATTCCGCTCAATAAAGTCATCGGGCTATTTTAGTGAAAACACGTTCACACGGAAGCTTACAATCCTACTACAAGGAAGGTTTGCTAGACTTATTCTTACCCGGCGCCTGCTCAATGTTGATCCCATACGATTCCAGACTAGAGTAGTCCGGCTGATCGCTGAACCGTTCCAAATCGTTGTAAGCTGGAATGCCATGTAGCGCCATGTCAAGGCCTTCCTCTTCTTCCGCTGCCGTCACTCTCAGACCAATCGTTCGTTTCAAGACAGTCGCCAAACCGTAACTGATCGTAATCCCCCATATGGAAACAACCACAACTCCGAGAAGTTGGATAAGGAGCAGATGCACCCCTCCCGTTGTGAACAGCCCTTCTGATGTATCGAACAGACCTACTGCAATCGTCCCGAACGTACCGTTCACACCGTGGACGGCGACAGCCCCGACTGGATCGTCGATCTTCATTCGGTCAACGAGTAGCGTCCCCCAGATGACGAGCACACCAGCGATTAATCCGATCACGATGGCCGCATAGGGCGCGACAAAGGCACAGCCTGCCGTAATCGCCACTAAGCCAGCCAGCGCCCCATTCATCGTCATGCTCGGATCGGCCTTACCGTAACGGAACATGGTGTACAGCATAGAGGCTGCACCACCGGCCGAAGCCGCCATCGTGGTATTCAGGGCGATGGTGGCCAGGTTCGTATCGAACGCGTTCAGTGTACTGCCCGCATTGAAGCCGAACCAACCGAACCACAAGATGAACGCACCTGCAGAAGCGAGCGGAATGTTGCTCGGGGCAAACACGTTCACACTGCCGTCCGTGTTGAACCGGCCCTTCCGTGGGCCGAGTACATAGGCAATCGCTAGCGCGGACCAGCCACCGAGCGCATGAATCGCCGTCGATCCAGCGAAATCCTTCATGCCTAGCTGGGCCAGCCAACCAGCGGAGTTCCATACCCAGTGACCGGATATGGGATACATGAGTGCTACTACGAATACTGCCACGATCATGTAAGCTTTTAACGACATCCGTTCTGCAACTGCACCTGAGATGATCGAGATGACTGCTACTGCAAATCCAAGCTGAAATACGACATACGCTGCTAACGGCAATTGGATGGACGAGCTCAAGCTAAGGTTCTGCGAGGCACCCCAAAAGTCGAAGCTAAACACGCCCCCCGCATCAGATCCGAACATAATACCGAAACCTACAAGGAAAAATGCCAAAGCCCCAAGCGTCAAATCTACGAAAATCTTCATCGTTACGTTTACCGCATTCTTCGTTCGTACTAGACCTGCTTCCAGCAGACTGAAACCGCCTTCCATGAACAACACCATGGCAGCCGCCAGCACAACCCATACCGTATTTATCGCAATAATCTGCTCCCCGTTCATCTCCCACTCTCCCTTTCGCAACTATTATAGGCACGTCGGGAAGTTTAGTCAACGGAGTATGTTATATAATCTAACATGAAAGTAAAATAAAAAGCTCCCTGATGGGAGCTTTCGGTTGACTTATATGTATTAGTACGGTTTTTCATCATCTAGCATGATAGGTCATGACCTCGCCCACTCTTACGATCACTTCACCATCGACGGATGCATGGGCCGACCCCATAATAAATCCGCCCTTATGGCGAATCACTTCATAGTAGAGGTCAATTCGGTCACCCGGGCGAGCGAGTCCGGTGAATTCTGTCCCCTTAATCGACGTCAAGAAGCCTAATCCTCCCTGCTCGCCGCCCTTCACCGTAAATGCCCCTAGCTGCGCAAGTGCCTCAACAATCATCATGTGCGGCATGCACGGCTCCGACTCCGTGATGAACCACTCGTTCCGACTTACATGCTTGTATCCTTTCGCCCACTTGCCCTCTTCTACCTCCACCACACGGTCTATCATGACGAAGGGATACCGGTGCGGCAGCGTGTTCATAGGGTTGAGTTTACCTTTCATCCATACTACCCTCCAGCAAGTCAGGCTCAGTCGAACCGAATCTGACGTCCGTCTCAATCCGAATACTCACCCGCTCCTGGGCAAAATGGAAGGTGAGCGTATCCGCGAACGGTGTCTCGATGAATCGCCAGTTCATGACAAACGTATCCGGACTCTCCCACTTCCCACTAGCTACATAACGGGCGGTGGTCGGGGCGTTATACGTGATGTCCTCCACCCAGTGGCCCATTCCACAACGCACCTGCATTTCACCTATTGGACTCCAAGCTGTAATCAACACTTCCTTCTCGTCGATTTGCATCTTAGCAGCCTGAATACCCCGGTTATTTTCCTTAAATGTATACATCTTGCCCGACACTAGTTCCGCCACAGAAGGTACAACACCAGACTGGAGAGGGAGATAAGCCAAGGAAGCGGATACCTCACACAACCTCGCATATTCCTGCTCATCTGCCTCCAAAGGACCTTCCGCTATCGCTGGTAACAGATGTTCCCATATCAAGTTAAGTGTGCCTTGCATATCCTTGCTACCGGCTGTCATCGCAATGACAATGTCCTGCTCCGGCATCACTATACAATATTGTCCGAAGGCACCGTCTCCGCGATATGCACCGTATCGGCAACGCCAGAACTGATAGCCATAACCTTGTTGCCAATCCGGATTAGTGTTGCTGCTGGCATTCGAGACTTGATACGTTGTCGCTTCATCGATCCACGCTTCATCTATTAAATGAGTCCCTTGCCAGACCCCTTTTTGCAAATACAGTTGTCCGAACTTGGCAATGTCCTCCGTCTTCAGCGTCAAGCCCCAACCACCTGTACTGATTCCGCGCGGACATTGCTCCCAAGTGGTTCCCTCAATCCCGAGTGGCCGGAATAGCCGGGGCGTCAAATAGTCGTGCACGGTTTGCCCCGTTAGCTTCTGCACGATTGCAGATAGCATGTAAGTCGCTCCGCTATTGTAAGTAAAGTGCGTCCCCGGCTCATATTCGACGGGCTGATTCAGAATGACTTGTACCCAATCTTTTTCTCCTCGCATTACTTGATCCATCGATTCCACAGCATGGCCGGTAGACATCGAGAGCAGGTGCTTCACGCACATCTTGTTCAAGTTGACGTCATCGCTAATATTTTTGTCCGGAAAAAAAGTCACCACACGATCTTCCGCCGTCAACAAACCTTCTGAAACCGCAAGTCCTATGGCAGTTGAAGTGAAGCTCTTGCTGAGAGAGAACATCATATGCGGCCGTTCCGGTCCGTACGGTGACCACCATGCTTCCGAAACAACCTTCCCATGACGAAGCAGCATGAAACTGTGCATCCCCAACCGTTCATCACTCGCTGCCACCAGGAAAGCTGTTATTGCAGATGAGGCAATACCATTATCTTCAGGCCGGCTGCGTGGCAGCATGTGGTCGGAAGTGGAGTTACTATCCATCGCTCTAATTACTTTGGACATTTGTTCATCCTCCTTCAACTGATTCCCCTCCAATTGTAACATAATTCCATATGGTAGAGAGAGTCTCAATGTTGCGATAGAGCATTGCGGACAGCCAGAATGTACTTCGCCTGATCGAGTGGATTGACGCCCCGGCGGGTGCGCTCCGCCTGAACGTCCAGCGGACAATCCTGGTAACCGCTGAAGAAGGTGGAGATGGTGCCGCGCCCTCTCGTCAACGTCCCGAGCCTGGCAGGGAAGTCTAGCGATGTCGCCACTGGCAGTATGCCCTCGATCTCTATCCGGCCGTTGCGTACGACCGGAGCATCGAATTCGCTGCGCATCAGAACGAGCTCACTCATCAGCTTCCCCCCGTAATCCTCCGGCGCAGATAAGCGGAAGCGCAGCAGCGGCTCCAGTAGCTTCGTACCGATCCTCGCGAGCCCGTCCATAATGCCCATCGGCGTGGCGATGACAAAATCTAGCGGATGCGTATGCCACACGTGGTGCTCTCCCTCGACAAGCGTTACTTTCAAGTCTGTAACTTCCCAGCCCAGCAGCCCTTGCTGCAGCGACTCCGGGACGCGGCGAGCTACCTCGTTCTGGTATCTGACGAGCAGCCGCTCTCCTCTTACAACCGAGTGGTACTGCAACCCGCTTCCACGCTCGCCCGGTTCCATGCGAAACCGCAATATCGCCCAGCACGGCTTCGGCATGGTGTAGGCAATGAACCCTTCACCCGCTTGCAGCAGCGTTTCTTTGTAAATGACCGTAGGCTCTCCGAATACGACTTCTAGCCCGAATCGGCTCTTCAGCACGCTGGTTAATACTTCAATCTGAATCGGGCCCATCACCTTCAGGTGCATCTCTCGCTCTTCGTCTAGCCAGTGCACGTCAAGCTGCGGGTCTTCGTCGGCCAGCTCCCGCATGGCTGCGATGACCGATGGATACTCCGCCGCATTCATCCAATGCACTTGCACATTCAGCAGCGGCACGGCGATACGCTTCTCCCCTGGCACCGCATCAGGGGAGCCGATGATGTCACCGATCCGGACACGGCTCCAGCCGCACACAGCCGCGATGTCGCCAGCTTTCAGGACACCGATGTCCTTGAACCTTGAGCCATCGATCCTCCGTATCTGCGTCACCTTCTCTTCGATGTCCAACGAATGATTGCGGACAGAACTACGGTTCTGAATCGTGCCATTGTACAGCCGGACATAAGCGGTCCGACCCATAATGGCATCCTTCTCGATCTTGAACACGACCCCGGACAGTGGAGCGTCCTCTTGTCCGACTGGACCCGGTAGACAGTCGATGACCGCATTCATGAGCTCAGCTACACCAATGCCGCGATTCGAGGCTCCGAACAGTACCGGGAATAGCTCGCTGCCGTGCACTCCCTCGATGAGAGTATGCATGGCTGCCTCCGTAGGGAGCGTACCCGTATCTAGATATTCCATCAACAGAGTATCATCCCGCTCCGCTATGGATTCCAGCAGCAGCTTGCGGTAGAGCTCGGCGATTGCTGCAGTAGATGCTTCAGCTGTATTTGCCGCCCCCTCAGTAAACAGGTCGAGCACCCCTGCGAAATCACCCTCTGCTCCACTTGGTGCTTGGACAGGAATCGCTCCGGACGAGAGCAACTGACGAATCTGCGTCAGGACGGTGTACGCTTCTGCACCGACGCGGTCCATCTTGTTCACGTACAGGAGAGTAGGAATCCTGAGCTCTCTGAGTGCCTGCCAGATCACTTCGGTCTGGGCCTGAACACCCTCCACAGCCGAGACGATCAGCACCGCCCCGTCCATGACGCGCAGTGTGCGCTCCACCTCCGACAGGAAATCCACGTGTCCCGGTGTGTCTACCAAATTGATGTGCGTTTCTTTCCATAGAATCGTCGTAACGGCCGATCGTACGGATATGCCGCGTTCCCGCTCCACATCGAGCCAATCGGTCTGCGTCGTACCCGTATCCACGCTACCAAGTGAACGGATTCGTCCGCTTCGGTAGAGCATTTGCTCGGTCGTCGTTGTTTTTCCTGCGTCCACATGGGCGAATATGCCTACGTTGCGCATCGCTGCTGTCGGCTGCCGGCTCATTCTGTTAATCTCCTTATGGGATAACCTATTTATATTGTAAAAGATTGCTCTAGAAATCGTATAACCCGCCTCCATGAATCTTCGGAAGCATGCGCATTGTTCGCTGCCGTACCACCGTTCATAGTAAGCTGTGTTGTCGGTACATAAGGATACCGGATCATATGTCCGGTGTCTTGGTAGTGCAAATGCTCGATCCGATGAGAGAAGTGGTTCGCTCTTAATCTCTCTGTAATATGCTCTCCGTATAGTTCGGCTGGCCACCAATGGTCATCGGAAGAAGTAATGATCATGATGGGGCCTGAGATGTTCTCGACCCGGATCGTTGCTTCTTCTACTATATCACACTGCTCCCAGGCCGCTCGATGAATAGAGTCGATTCGCCTACCGTTATTCAAGCAAGCATCAGCTTCCGCGCACTGTTCAGTCGTCCAGTTCACATAACGAACTGGAGATCCCCGATAACTCCATGAAGAGTATGTTCTGTATTCATCGTCTGCTCCTAGCTCGAAATTGCCTATGCATACCGTCGAACTGGGGCTGGAGGCGATTACAGCTTTGATCTCTGGATACGTGGAGCCTAGCAGCAAAGCTAATTCCGCGCCTTTGGAGCGTCCGAATAATCCGAGCCGATCTGGTGCGACCTCCTCCCTGGCTTGCAGCCAATGAATGGCCGAAGAAAAATATTCCAAAGGAATCTCTCGAAGATGCTCGGGAAGATGCTCAAAGCGAAAGTAGGCTAATGCTAATGCAGGAAAGCCATGTGAGGCGAACAATGCAGCATATTGCAATTGCGAACCAAGTCCTCCTTCGCCTCCACCAAGCACGATTATGCCGGGCGCTGCTCCAGTTCCACGTTGCTGTGGGTAGAAGTATTTACCGACCAGTCCGTTGTCCGTTACATCCAAGCTAGCTACATCTGAAGAAATGTGACGTCTGTGCAGGATATCTTGTACTCTTGTTTCCCCCTCGATCTCAGCAGTTAGCACAATTTCTACAGAACCTGGGGTGAAATGCAGCTCATTAAGCTTGCGGGTCCCGTTATAACGCACATGCGATGCCTGCATGGACCAAAACAACCCCATTGCATCTACCCCGCTATACGTGCCGGACAATGGCGCATCTCGATCCAATTGAACTTCACCGTTCAAGTCTGCACGAAACGATGCATAAGCCTCCGCTTCATAGATTGCCCCCGGGATTTCGCTCATCTTCGCGCGGACCGTTACTAGCTGGCCGGGAACAAAGCCAGTCAGTCGGATCACCACCCGCTCGTCGACCAATGCCGTTCGTGGCTCAACGATAAGTTGCATTTTGATCACTCCCAAACAACAGATTATACTATTAAAAGTAATTTATATTACTATATAGCGCAATACTTTATTGTATTAGGTCGATATGTTCGGAAGTAGTAGAAACGCGTGAACGATGAGGAACGGAAATGTGGCACATTTTGCAACATTATCGGTCTGAATGGGGTGATATCGAGAGATGTCGAGGATTTTGAAGTGAAAGTGTGGCATTTTGTGCAACATTTATTGCGAAGCCTTGGGGGCTCCTCTAAGAAAAAAAGCCACAGCATAAATCGCCGTGACTTGGTACGCTAAGCCGTTAAAAAAGTTAAAAAATGCTTTCTTGCCAGCCGCACTCTCCCAATCCGCCGCAACTCGTTCACAAAAGTCCTATCGCGAATAAAGGTTGATTCTTCTAAGCAGGTAGTATAACTGGTCAAAGTGGAGTCGAACTTGGCCCGCTGGCCCGATTCACCGGAGTAGATCGTTCAATGAACTTCGGGCAGTACAAACAGCTTTCCTTCTCCTGCCGAGAACCCGATGAGCAGTTGGCCTGTCTGGCCGACGATTCCGGTTATTTCGTTAGTTCCGGTAGCCTTGGAAACCTCTTCTACCGTACCGGGATGTCCTTCTACGGTGAATGCAGCCGTACGCGCATTGGCATAATCCCGGTTAACGACAAATACATATTCTCGGCCGGTGCCATCCTTGAAGTAACCAATCACGAACGGCTGTGTCGAGTCGGTTGGCCGAAAGAAGAAATCGGCGGGAAGCGCCTTCGTTTCGGCAGGCAGCGTCCCGGTATGGTAAACCGCCTGGGAGGTGAGATTTTGCAGGGTGGCACCCAAATTCAATACATCCGCATTCAAATTTTTCGCCCATGTGTATGAACTGTTCGACGTGCCGCCCGGCAAAATCAACCCGTTGTTGAATCCGGAAATCGGTGGCGTCACATAGGTGAAGTAAATCATCCCCTTCGCTCCGTAAGCGAGATTTGTGTATACCTGATATTTCATCTCGGCTTCTGATGGGGGACGTAAATTATTAGTGATGCCGACCGACTGGATATAAGGCCAGAAATCGATGCCGCCGAGCAAAGCTTGCCTGCGAATGATTTCCAAGTTCTCGAAGTACGACTTGCTGTCCTGGCCGTTTTTCTGAAACGGATAGTGGTCGAATACGAGTACATCCGGATTCAGAGACACCCAACGGTTCACATAGTCTTCATATGCTTTTCCCAGAATGGTTTGATTGACGGCATAGTAAAAATCTGCGTTGATCGCGGTACCATTCATATAGCCGGTTCCGTCGGGGAACCAATTCACGCCGTTCTGCGAACGAACGACCCAGCCGACCTTGTTATCCCCTCCGCCATTGTGCGTCAGCTCCCAATAATACGTCGTATCGGCACTGACATTAGCGTTAAGCGGAAAAGGAATCCAAGTCCCGCCGTTGGCACCCCCGAATGTTTTATTGGCCAGCAGTGTTTGTTTCGCCGGAGAATCCCACAGTGATAACGTCAGAAACTCGTCATTTCCCCAGGTCGTGCGGTCAATATACAGACTGATGTAGTCGATTTTCATTTCATTCGGCTTGGTCTTGAAGGTTTGGCCGACTGATAATGCACTCGATATGAACACGCCGGTGAAGTTGGTTATCGTCCCTAGCGTCTGCGTCGGGTCCACTTGGTTTGGAAACAGATTGACGAAGGAAAGCCGATCAGGGTCGGTCAACTTCAACCGGTCCGATGTTTCATCCAGCTTCGCATACAAGAGAGCGGACGGCTCGTCGATGAGATTATAGCCGAGGACTGCTGAGTTGCTTTTGTAATGATTGGCGATTTCATCGAGAATCGTATCGGACGGACGTTGGCCGTCGAAATATGCTCGGGTAGAAAATTCGACGTCGAACGTCAGGTCGAACGGTTGAGCGACACTGTTTATATAGGCCTGCCCTCCCGCATACACATCCGAGCTGCTCGCCATTATCCCGATGGGCGTCGTGCTGTCGGTCGTAAATTCGTAATAGTAAGTATGATTGAGCGCACTCAAGGCGTAAATATCGAAGGAAATATCCTGTGAGGCAAACGGTCCTGTCACGGTGTCGGTCAAATAAACGGGACCGCGGGACAAAGAACTGTAAGCGACAAGCGTAATTGATGTATTGCTGGACAAGCTCGCCGGGTCAAGGCGCAACCGAATCGTACTTACCGCGCCATATACGCTCGACGATACGAAGGTTTGGCCGACGGGATTGCCATAGGTGAGCTGTACGACGCTTCCGGTCGCAGGCTGCGTCAGATGCTGCCGACTGTTATACGTCAGCCTTCCGTCGTTCACAATCATTTTCAAACCGTTGGCAGCCGCATAACCGAGAGCCTTATCGGTTTCCTCGAACGTATCCAGGAAGTTCGAACCCAATATAAAATTGGCATTCATGTCGGCGATTTCGGCATACTTGGCATTCGTCGTTTCCGTCGGACCGGGATTGTAATAAATACCGATAGGAAACGAACCGTTCACTGATGGCATGGCATGGGCCGGTACCGTAACGGCAAACAGCGCCATGAAAATCACAAACAAACAGAGCTTCCTTCGTACCTGTTTCATTTGAAAATTCCTCCCTCAATAGGATAGATTGCCTTTCCGCCCTTAGCTCCAGCTTTTACTATCGATCCGGTCTACTAGAAGCCCGCCTCCTTCACTTGCCGCAAACAAACGGATGTAGGAAATTCCGTCGCCCTGCTCGAGCTTCGGCAATGTGCCTGCCGCCGTACCGTCAACCGTAATTGCAGCAAGCTCCATGATGCAGTCCCAGCTGATCGCGAGATCGTACCACTTCCCGGCTTCTAGCGTAGGCGAAGGCCATACGTGAATATATTCGCTTTCGTTTCTGTATTGGGTGTATATCCGCCCGTCCGGACCGAGCTTGATACGATACAACCCGCCTTGACGATTGCCCGGCTTCAGGAATGTTTCCGACAAGGCGATGAACGTTCCGCCGAACCCTGCCTCAAGCTTCAATCGCATGCTAAGTTGTCCGCGTCTGTGAAGGGGAAAATTCCAGGTCACCCCTGCTGGAGCTTTCGCATCGCTTCTCTGCAATTGCAGCAAGGAATCGCCGCCGTCACCATTTGCGATCGTTGCGCCGGACGGGGTAACGGAGCAGCCAGTCAAGCCGTCCTTCCAATCCTCCGCACCATGCGGCTGCTCCACCCAGTCCGGATCTACGCGTACGGCCCGGAAACTGAGCGTATCGGTCCAGCGGCGCATGTCGACGTCGAGGTAACCGACGAGAACGTTACCGTCCGCAAGCTCCGTCATCCATGGATAGCAGACGGAATGGTCCGGGTCATTGCCGGGAAGAAGCCTGACTACTTCCCGGTACCCGCGCCAAATGCCGTCCCGCCCCCGTATAGCGGCGACGAGCGACTGTCTGGCATAACCGATTCCGTCAAAGATCGGTTCGCCCTGACAGTGATTCCAGCACATCATAATTCGTCCGTCACGAAGCCGCAGCAAGCCGGCCGGGGCATTTGCCGAACGGAAAGCGGTAGGCTCGGATTGGCTCCAAGTCTCCCCTCCGTCTGATGAGAACGATTCGTACAATCTCCCTGTCGTCGTGCGAATGACCATCCAGAGGAGTCCGTCCTCCAGCTCCACCGTGACCGGCTCCACTGCGCCTGATTCCATGCCCATACTGCCATTCTCGATGGTAACGAAGTTCGAGGCCTGCCGCCACGTGTAGCCTTGATCGTCGGAGAAGATGACCGTACTAATGAACGTTTTCCCTTCGGACATATATGAAAATGGCATAACTACTCTTCCCGACGAAAGCACGGTAATCGCGTTCAACGACCCTGTGTATCGGTGACCGTAATCAATTTTGATCGGTGCCGACCAGGTATTTCCCTGATCGGCGGAGTACAGATGCAGCATCTCCACGACTCTGTCCTTGTAAGGAGTGTCCGCGTCAAAGTTCAACAAGTTAAATACATATACATGTACGGTGCCTTCCGCATCGACAAACAGGCCATGATCCAAATCATGTATTTTGATCGCACCCGTCATAAACGGAAATTCACAAACAAGTGACGGCGCCCCCCACGTAACGCCATGATTCTCCGACCATCTCGCGTACAGCCGTTGGGAGATGGAGGTATTCGCCCACTCGCTCATCTTTTTGCCCTCCACATAAAGGGAGAGTACCGTACCGTTAGGCAACGCTGCAAACGGACCCAGCCTGCCGGAAAAATCGACTTTCTTTGGCTTTGTCGGCATTTTCGCTTTTAGGTCTTTCACTGGCAGTTCCACTCCTTAACCTTTGATTGATCCCGTCAGCATTCCCTTGACAAAATACTTCTGCAGGAACGGATAAACGCACATGATTGGTACGGTCGCAATCATAATTGCAGCCGCCTTTATGCTCTGTGCAGTCGGCTTCTCAACAAGCCCCGCCGTCACATCCTTGGTAAGATCCTCACTCGATGCAGCTAGCACCATCTGCCGCAAAATTGCTTGCATCGGCATCTTGTGCATATCATTGATATAAATAACAGCGTCAAACCAGGCGTTCCAATGGCCAACCGCGTAAAACAATCCGATAGTGGCATAGGTCGGCAGCGTAAGCGGAAAAATAATGCTGACTAAAATGCGGAAAGGTGAAGCTCCGTCAATGATCGCCGATTCCTCGAGCTCTTCCGGTATTTGCGCAAAGAAGTTTTTCATAATGATCAAGTACCACGCGCTGACTAACCCCGGTATGATCATGACCCAGAACGAATCGATCAGATGCATCCCTTTTAGCAGCATATAAGCGGGAATAAGTCCGCCGCTTACCAGCATCGTAATGAAAACGAAAATAATCATCGCATTGCGACCGGGGAGGTTTTTGCGGGACAAGCCGTACGCCATCATCGACGTAAAAAGTAAATTCGCACACGTTCCGATCACAACACGCAAAATCGTCACTTTATAAGCATTCAGAATGACCGATTTTTCGTTCAGCAACACTTTGTACGCCGTAAAATCAAACGTTTCCGGAATTAGAATGAAATTCCCCCGGCGAATCAGCTCGTTTTCGCTTACTAACGACGTCGACAAAACAACCAGAAACGGCAATATAAACAACAAGGCCAGCAAAGCCAGAAACAAATAATTGAACGATTGGAAGGTTACTTCGCCCTTTGACATCTTCATCCGTACACACCCTTTACCAAATGCCTTCCTGTCCTAGCTTCTTAGCCACATAGTTGGTACCGAGCAGCAGCACGAGCGCCACCGCGGATTTGAATAGCCCCACTGCCGTGGCAAACGAATACTGCATGTCGATTAACCCGCGCCTATAGACGTACGTATCGATAATATCCGCCACCTCAAATACCGGAGGAGAGTACAACAGGAAAATTTGCTCGAACCCGGCATCCAGCAAATGTCCGACCGAAAAAATCAGCATGATCGTAATAATAAACAGAATACCGGGAATCGTGATGTACACGATTTGTTTCCATTTTCCAGCCCCGTCCATAATAGCCGCTTCGTACAGATGCGGATCGATTCCACTGATGGCCGCCAAATAAATGATCGTCCCCCATCCGACCTCCTTCCATACGCCCGAAGCGACAAGAACGCTCCTAAAGTAAAGACTGTCTCCTAGAAAGTAGATCTCCTCAAAGCCGAGCTTTTGCAGCACGGCATTGACAATTCCGCCGTCGGTAGTTAATAGCGTCGTGATAAGTCCCGCGGCAATGACCATGGATATGAAATGAGGCAAATACGAGATCGTCTGTACGATACGTTTGAATGCGACGCTTCTCACTTCGTTGATCAACAAGGCGAGAATAATCGGCGCCGGAAAACCGAATAGGAGCCTGTATAGGCTGATTACAATCGTGTTTCGCATCGTATCCCAGAAATAATAGGAGTTCATAAAATTCTTAAAATGGAGAAAGCCTACCCATTCGGATTGAAAGATGCCGCGCAGCCCTTCGAACGGGGCTATAT
>NZ_JBFUIX010000103.1:0-18482 GCF_056401635.1 Paenibacillus sp. P4_E11
CCCCATAAGCAATGACTTTCTCGAATGAATAGCCATCAATGCCGAACGTCTTCCCGTAGTATTGGTACCCTGGGAACCGTTCCGGGAAAAACTCGACGACATGCCGATCACCAGGAGCCGCATAAGCACCGTACTTCTCGAAAAAAGACCACGCATACGGATTGCTGATCGTTGGCGCCTCCTCCCCCATTTCACGGAACATGGCACCTACATTTTTGTAACTGAGGCCCGCTTGGGTCAAAGACTCAATTTTCTCACGGATCAATGGACGTGCATCCTGACCGTCATAGCGGAAATCGTACATAAACGTCAAATGATTGATCCCGATGGAATACGCGGAAAACTTGCTAGGATCGAGACCTGCCAGTTGGGCAACATGACGCTCCGAATCGTGAACGCCATGGCAAAGTCCGACAATCGGGAAGTCGGTCGCCTTGCTCAAGGCGCGGCAGATGATCGTCATCGGATTGGAATAATTGAAGAAGGAGGCTTTCGGACATAGCTTCATTACATCACGAACGATGTCCACCATGGCTGGTATCATCCGCATCGCCCTTGATATGCCGCCAGGCATCGCTGTATCACCAACCGGTTGAAAGACGCCGTACTTGCGCGGAATGAATACATCTTGCTCCCAAGCTCTTCGTCCGCCTACACCTATCGTGCAGACGACGTAATCTGCGCCTGCCAGTACGTCCCTGCGGTCGGTCGAGTAGGTCAACTGGATGTTTCCTTCCTTGGCGTCAATCATTTTTCCGCATAATTTGGCAATCGAATCAAGTGCCCGCGGATCGGTGTCAACCAGGGCCAACTGCCAGTTAAATCGCCCGGGATTGCGCAGCAAGTCCGCGACCAACCCTTGGGTAAACATTGAACTTCCCGCTCCAATTAGAACGAGCTTCCTGTTCATACTCTTATTCGTATTCATGCTATTGTTCCACTCCCTAACGATGAATGATATACTTTTGCTAATTGATTACCACTATTCCACAACTAAAAGGAAACAAACGGAATGAAATATCAGTATGCCTACCGCGTCCCCAACCTGCATGACAGAGGTTATCATAGCCGGGAAGACGCTTTACTCATCAACTGTATCGGTTATGAATACGACGAGCCAGCGGGAGTTGCCAATCGGGAACAAGGCAGGGTCGATTTCCTGCTGTCGTATCTACATAGTGGATTCATGAAAGTCAGAATAGCGAACCGCGAGCAGATGATCGAAGCAGGGACCGTGTTTATCAGCAAACCTTATGAACGGCAATATTATGCCAAATCCGGCAAAGAACCGACCGGCAGTTACTGGCTTCATTTCACCGGCTACGGGGTAACCGATCTGCTGATCAAGGCAGGGTTATGGCAGGAGAGCATCTTCGTCACCGGCGTGAACAATGAGATTCCTCTGCTCTTCGCAAGGATTATTGAGGAAGAGACTGAGAAGCAACCGAGCTTCGAGCATATATCCGCCGCGTTATTGCAAGAGCTCATCTATACCATCTCACGTAAAATGGCAATTCAAGAAAAAGTGAAGCATATGGACCCTGGGGAGTTGATTATGCACGCTTCCTTCGACCTTCTGCACAAAAACTATGCCCAGAAGATGACGGTCAAAGAACTGGCGTCCCATGCAGGTTTGAGTCTAAGCCGCTACTCCAGTCTATTCAAGCAATATACCGGACTCTCGCCGCAGCAGTATTTGATCCAATACCGATTCCAGAAAGCGAAAGATCTGATGAGCCACACCCATTTGAACATCAGACAAATCGCTTCTCTGGTCGGCTTCGACGATCAATTGTACTTCAGTCGGCTATTCAAAAAATATGAACACCTGTCCCCTATCGAATATCGCAAAATGGCCTCTATGACCGACTCTGCTACCCAAACGACCTGGACGGAGTGACATCCCCGCTGCGGTAGACCCGGATACGCTCGGTAATGGGTTCGCCTTCCCACTCCATTGGCTCTTCTCCCAAGCGGACAAGAAGCATATCCTTCCCCCACGGTCCGGTGACAGTGAACCGAGCACCGCCATGTATTGGTTCGTACTTGACATCAATCGTTGGCGGAGTGCCTGTATTCGGATACGGGATCATCAACGCCGCGATGTTCATGACCGCCACATCCGGATCAGGAAGCAACACCAGATTGTGGCTGACAATCGTATCCCCATCCTCATATCGACTCAATCGATGATCGAGATTCACATTACAGGCGTAGTTGAACATAAGTCCTGCTTTCGGGGCATCAGCAAGGAAGCAATTGTCACCTGTGATTCGGAACTCACCGCGGCTGTGGAAATTCCACTCCATCCCACCGGTTGGCGAAACCAATTCGTCGAGTACGAGAAAGTAATTCGGCCTTACGAAGAGCAGCGTACGATCGTAACGCTCCAATTCCTTGTAGCTGTTCGCCAAATCAGTCTGGAGATATTGGAACTGCTCGTCGTTCTCATGCGATAAGATCAGCACAGAGTGTTCTGCGTCCTTGTAAGACTGGTTTTGTCCGCGAATCGTTACAATGTTATGACAGGCAGATTGAACATACATCACATGTCCGGGCTTGCTGTAATCAATCATCCCTGGATCCGACGCCACGAACTCCCCGTAGGCCTGAATAATAAATTGTCCCTTATCGAAATGGGTATGCTCGAACGACTGTCTCCCGCCTTCAAAAAACAGCATCATATCCGATTCTTTGGAACCTGTACGCCAAAATATTCGATCACAATCGAATCTCTGACTGCTCGGTAATGCTGCCTCTGTAAATGGACGGTCCTCATATAGCAACAAGGTCAACAAACCGTTCGTTGTGTACTGACCCGTATTGCTCTCCGCGCCAAAAAATGAAGTTCCTGGTTGATGAGGAACATCGTAATATTGATGCCACATCCAACCTGCAGACACTTCCTCGAAATACTTGGCGAAAAATAATAAAGAAGGGCCCATGTATTGAAACCGTTCATTTCTGCAATCGCCGATCGGGAGAAAACTCAGATTGTCATCGATCATGGATCGCATATGCAGAACGTACTTCATTCCTGCCCGCAATTGCGGAGGAGCAATATCAAGAACATGCTTGTTCCGGTAACGGGCAATAAGCAGCAAACATTCTGCAACATGATGTGTGGTATACTCCCAATACATCATTCCTTCGCCTGTCGTCCCGTCCGCCTTGTAGTAGTTGTCGATCATCCGTAGACACCAGTCGGCTTGCCGTTCAAGAATGGAATCGACGTCCGGGTGGCTTCGCCTCGCTACCAGACAGGCGTATAGGATACCTGAACCATACACAGCGCCTTGATTGCTTTCCATCAAATATCCATCCTTGTGCCGTCGCATATACATATCAATAGCCGGTATCGCCTTCTCATAAACGGCATCCTCTACCGCTCGCTTCTCCTCGGAACTGAGCAGACTGCCTAGGAAATCGTAACAAAGCGCCACACATTGCATGATATGCGATTCAATGAACGTCGCGCGGTAGCCGGTAATCCCTCTTGGATATCGGCACAGGAAGCCCGCGCACCATTCTTGGCATTGGATAACGGCAAGTAACGCCCTTCTGGCGGAAAGTCCGTATCGTAGATCTCCGCTTAATAAGTAAGCTAGCGAGCTATAGACGAGTGTACTGAACCAGTGACGCGTCTCCTCATACGGGACAGTAGCTCGTTCGATCCCCTGCTTCGCCCAGTAAACGGGAAAATAGGTACCTACATACGATTCTGGACGGTACGTCAAGTTGGCCTGAGCTTCGGCTATCATATTCTCGTATAATTGTTTGCCGGTACCGGACAATATTTTCTGTTTGAGCTGTGCCAGCTCTGCATGATCAAACAACAACTTAAGTGGCAGCTCCTCGACTTGGGTCAGACCAGTCGCCTCGGGATCTGCAATATCATCGATACCGGTAATTTCATGCGATTGTTGCGGATCTGCCCCCTTCCGCTCCAGCATGAACCAGTACAAGTGCGCCACATGCTGGCCTTCAATGCTACTTGCTAACTCGATCGTGATGTCCTGAAGCTTCTTCCCTTGAATCGGGACACGGATCTCTTCCATCCCGGAACCATCGCGACTATCGATCAACAGCTTGTTCTCACCGTCAATGACGGCATGAAGGCTGAACTTCCCTTTCGACTCAACGGAGACACATACGATAAATGCCTGAAACTCGTCAATGTCTTGTTCATATCTTCGCGAATAAGCGACTTTATTGGCTGAGCCGCCAGGAGGAATAGTCAGCTTCAGCTGTGCATACATCCAGGCACGCCGAAGCTCGCCTTCCGTAAGGTTCGGAACGTGCTCGATCCTTTCCCGCTTCCACATATCCACACTGAAATAACCTTCACTAGTAAATATATCCAATAAACTTTCGTTCGCATTGACAGGTATCAGTGGTCGCTGCGACAGCCATTGAGGGGTGCCGATTGCCAATATGGTACCGGCGAACGTATAATCCCGGGCACGAAGTACGAGTGTCTTCGCGTTTTGGCGTGCTTGTTCCGGCAGCAGGATATACAGATGTTCCAATCCTGCCCACTCGACAACTATCATCATTTCATGAACGATCTCACCGTTCCGATCGGATGCGATGAGTTCGACTACCAACATCGATTTGTTGTTGGAGTCAACCGGTAAATCAAGAAATCGGGATGCCTCCTCCGATGGGGGGAGTTGAATCGTATATTCACCTTGTTGTGCTGTATCCCATTGCACGAAGGAATCGGTTACATGAACGGTTCCCATAAGTATCGCCTCGCTTTCTATTCCTGCTTCTGAAAATAATTCTGTATCTGCATACGACGCCAATTGCGACAGCGCCGGATCAATTCCCTTAATTGGCTGCGCGTTAATGCCGATTTACTCTCAATACCCGCACCCGGATGTTCGTATCCGATCGGTACAAAATAGGCATCCATCCGTTCGGCGGTTTGTTCGATTATGTGCCAGGATGACTCTGCCTCATCTTGATCGCCGTTGAATAAAGCACTGTAGTAGGCAACAAAATGCACTTGTAACATAAGTGTGTCGATTCCGTACAGAAGCAACCGACGATCCTCGCCTAGGCGCAACTCATACCGGAGTTCAGCATATGCTTGTGCTCGGGCATCATTCGGATTAAGTGCCACCTTCCAACCCGTCCGTTCTTGCGAAGGTTGGACGGCCTTATCTTCCTCCAGCGCTGAATGGATCAGTCCTAGCGCCTGCTCCAGCACGGCGAGTGACGTTCTCCCGGATTTCACTGCATCAGCCGCTTGATGGTGAAAGTGATCGCCTACCGTAAGGGGTTGGTCTGGCTTCGCACCGTTCCAAGATAGAAGTAGCGACAACACGCTGTCTCTCTTCCATGCGCGCCAATCAGCAATCCCTCCCCATGCCTGCTCGATCAATCCGTAGGCTTTGCTCATGGTCGATGCATGCGGACCGTACCAATTGGAGAAGTATTCCTGCAAGAAATGGCCCGTATCGGTCTCGGCATCCCAACTTAATTGTGCATATAGCACTTGCGTCAGGGTTCGCATTCCCCAATTGACAAGGGGGACATGCATATATGTAATGCCCCGCGCTCCCATACGGGAATAAGCGGGAATATCATGCGCCATACGAGTTGTGAATAGCAGCGGCAAGTCTTCATACTTAGAGACGTTATAATACTCGCCAATGACTAGGGGAAGAGCAGATCGCTGCTCACACCAGCTCTGTAAGGCAGTGTGATATCGTTTGTTCGCCGAACAGCCAACCGCTTCGAAATCATGCTCGTAGCAGCGGTTGATCGGATAATAGACGACCAAATCGCCAGCAGCGGTCAGAACATCTGGAACCGGACGCTGTGGACCTTCAAGCGTATCCGTTCCCTCATACCCGCAAATAATCAAACGAACACGATGCTCAAGAACCCCCCGCTCCAGAGCGAGGTTGACAATCGTCCTGATTCCGGCAACGAAGTGAAGAAGCTGGTCGGCACTGTTGCCTAGTTGTTGACAAGACGTACACATGCAAGCATGTCCCCATGTGTCGAATCCCCACAAATCAACACGGTCTGCTTCCCGCCAATCACGCTGCAACCGCTGAACAAGCGACGCACCCAAATATTCAATCAAGTCCGGTTGCGACACGCAAAATTGGGTTCGTAATGCCTCTTCCTTGATTCGAACCCCATTCTCGGGCAAGCCGTACCATTGCGGGTGCTGCTCCCAGATTGTATGGCCACTGGATAGAAGACGATCGGGATCCAGAATCGTTTCAAATATGTGACCCCCTACCTTGAATGCCATTCCAAGTTTGCGGCAATAGGCCGCTGTAGCCGGACGATATGCTGTTACGTTCAAGCGATTCCTTGCCATCCATAGAAAGAATGAATCCGATTCCATCGATACGTATTCGAAGTCGAAGCCGCGGCCTAAATCCATAGACGCTTGGCCAACGATCCTGTCTTCGGGAATTATCAATCGATCGCTTGACTGCGGTATAATCTCCCCGCTATTGCCTGGTGCATACCAGCGCCATCCCTGTAAGCGCAAGAGCTCATATGCTCCATAAAGCACACCTGCTCTACCCGCCCCTGTGATGACAACGCCTGCTCCGCTACGTTCTAGTACAAATGCTTCATCTGTCCGGAACGAATCAGCGATGTGAAGCGCGATATAACATCTATCCCCCGACTGCTCCTCTACGATGCGGATTGAACTCGTCGGTATGGACCGGCTCAAGTAACGCTTCAATTCCATCGCTGCAAAAGCGGTAGTGCAACGAGCGGCCGCCACGTGATCGCTGTGGAAATCGATCTCCCGTTCCTCCTCCGCCCAGATTGCGCATAATAGCTCCGCACCCGAATAAGGGACCACAATGTCGATCGCGATCTCTGTCTGCTCCTGATTCGCTTTCATCTGCATTCCTCCTCGTAAGCCAATGGCAGGGTGATCTACCCCATAATAGCGGAACCGCTTACTCCATAAATATTACAACCCGTACACCTGTTGTCATATGAAGATAACGCCTTAACATATGGACAAATCGATTATGTATGCCGAAAAGGTTACAAATCTAATCCTGAGCAAACGAATGGAACACAAAAAAGCAACAACCACACATCTTCTGCATGAGTTGTTGCTGCATCAACTTTACGTAGAACGGTATTGCATTGTCCAGACTATGCGTGTATACCGGCACAAATGTCTGTTAAAATACCCTCACCATCAGCCGATCGTAATGATTAAGCGGATTGCAAGATCTTAGCTTGCAGATTGGAGCGAATGATCCGGATTCTCTCCCGCACATAAAAGTCGTAGGCGGCACCACGAAGGTCCTGAATAGAAATGYGCTGTTCCTTATTGTTGTCGAATATATCCATTGATCCATTGTCATAAAACTTAAATGTAATATCCTCCCAGGGGACTTCAGCAGAGTCAAGAATCTTATCGATCTGATCCTCCGATAGAAACTCGCTATTCTCAAACATTACCTTCCTATAAAAATCTCTTTCAATAAATCTGATTTTGTTAGCGATCATGGCGTCTGCACCCCTTTTCGAATTATGAGAACGTTTGTTCTATATTCTTATTATACCAAACATTTGTTCGCAGTCAATAGTTTCCAATACTAGAATGCTATAATATTTGCTGCACGCAGACAGAGGGGTTACGATTACTGTTGTTCCAGTACAAATGCGAACGCTGACGCTTCTTCACTCCCTCTTCCTGCCCTCTCTTGTTCCTCTTTCTATCATCCCGGAAATATAAGAAGAGTTAGACAGCAGAGAACGCATTGATATATGGCTGCCTATTTTCATGCAAAATCGTTCAACGTCAGCTGTATGTAGGTACAAGTCCACCCACAATTGTCATGCGGCTCATATCTTATGACGAAATCAGTACGAGGGGGGTGTAATAATTGAAGTGCGCGTCCAGGAACAACCCAAACAAAAGCTTCACCCATAAAAGTAGCTCTAAACCATCTCGCAAAAGCAATCAAAAATCTAATGCCAGGAGTATCAATGTTGAAGTTATTTGCAAGCCGCTAGCGGTGAATCCGCAAATTGCGCCTGTCATTGAAGTTGCTCCTGCTCCAGTACCCGTAAATGTAAACCCGCTTATCCAGGTAGATCCAGCACAAGTGATCGTGAATCCAACGCTTGGGTTCCTTTCATTCAGAAAAAACTGCACTCAGATCGACGGTGGTATTTATACTTTCATAAACAATGAAACGATCTCCACGCCTTTTCATGGCAGCGGGCCTGCGGATGTATATCCATCGATCATCCCGGTGTCTGGTGTTCCGAATATCATTCAAAAAGTAAAAGTAACTCTCTTCGACTTAGAAAGCCTTGCTCCAAGTGATTTTGTAATCTTGCTCGTCGGTCCGAACAATGTGACCAACACGTGTCTAATGTCCCAGGCAGGTGGTTCCCTGGTACCGATCAATAATGTGTTCTTGACCTTTGATGACGCGGCGAATGACTTCGTACCGATCTATGGCCCACTAATTACCGGTACCTTCAAACCAAGTTGCTTCTTCGGTATAGTTGACCTACCTTCTGCCCCGCCAACCTCGTCAAGCATTTCGTTAAGCAACTTTATCGGACAGAATCCGAATGGAGATTGGAAGCTCTTTGTTATTTCTCATAATCCAATATCAGAGTTGTCTTCGTTAATACGCTCAGGTTGGGCCATAAGCATAACAACGGCCGACAACGAGGAGTGCCTGTATAATTCGCTGTAAACGGATCCGAATACAAACGGAACAGCAATGAAAAAAAAGCGGTTGAGCATATAGTTTGCTACTCAGCCACTTTCTTCTTATGTTGATAATTAGATTAGCCGACTACTCCGATATTGCCCTGGAGTCATGCCGGTCTTTTTCTTGAACAGCGAATTGAAAAACTTAATATCTTGATACCCCATCTGCCGCGCAATGGCCGCAACTTTATCTCCCGTCGACAGAAGCAGCTCGCAGCTTGCCTCTATGCGACTCTTATGGACAAAATCGGTGAACGTCATGCCGGTCCGTTCGGTAAAGCGTCGCCGGAACTGACGTTCGCTGAGTCCCGCTCCTGCAGCAAGCGCCGACAATTGAACCGCACTGCCATGCAGCTGCTGACGGATAAGGTTGACACTTGCATCGATAGCCTCATCCGTAAATAGCTGAGAGCCGAGCGGCCTTAAATAGTCGGATCGCCCTCCTGAAGCTTGTTCATCTCCTACTGGCAGCCTCCGGCCCATATAGACTAGAATACGAACGATCTCCACTTGCAGCATTGCCACGAAGTTAAGGGACTTGCGCCTATATTCTTCATGCATCGAATTGAACGAACGCTGTAAGGCCCCCTCCCGATCATGAACATGCAGCCAAGGCTGTTCCGGGTAAGAGGAAGCGAGTACCCTTAAGGTATCGTCGTCCAGACGGTAAGCTTCACCTAACTGAGCCGCGAACGACTCGCTGAACACACAGTTGTATACGATCAGCTTGCTGCGACCAGGCGTTGGGGTTGAAGGCCGGAACACGTGAGATGCGCCGAGCGGCAAGTAAAACAAATCCCCCTTCGTCACCGGAATCGTCTGCCCCTCTATATATTGAAACCCGCTCCCTTCACTCACATAGTTGATCTCCACGAATTCATGCCGATGCTGCTCCAGCTGGAATGACTCCGTTACCCGATTCACGAATACCGGAAGCTCTGAAGTGAGGAACAAGCTGCTGCTTGTCGTACTAATTCGTTTGACACTCATGATTAGAAACCTCCTTGTAACCCATCATGACCGAATCAACCCTTGTTTTCGTCCGAATCGACCCCAATCTAACTTATTTCCCCCACCTTATAATGAATCTATTGTTTTGTAAATAGGGAGGGTATATAAGTATGAGCCAAGCGGCAAACGAGGTAATAACAAACGAACAACATTCGCCCGAGTGGCAAGCCCAGTGGATATGGGGAGCCGGGGATGAAAGTCCGCGAAATGAATGGCGCTGCTTCCGTCAGCACTTCACCGTTCCCCAAGTGCAAGCTGGCGCACAATCAGCGAACATCCGAATTACGGCGGATTCGCGTTACGTTCTGTATGTGAACGGTAAGCAGGTCGGACGTGGTCCCGTACGTTCATGGCCCTTCGAGTTAGCTTACGATGAATATGAGATCGGTCATTTGCTGAATCCCGGTGGCATTAATGTGGTGGCCGTACTTGTGATGCACTACGGCGTCTCCACATTCCAGTACTTGCGTGGACGCGGCGGCTTGATCGCGCAAATCCATACCGGAGACGGCAAGGAGCTGCTGCTCGCTACAGATGAATCGTGGAAGACAGCGGTTCACGCCGGTTTCGATGCGAACTCATCGCGGATCTCATGCCAGCTAGCCTTCACCGAAATGATGGATGCCCGTTCATGGGATGCTGCCTGGACAGGCATCTCCTTCAACGATCATGATTGGGAACGAGCGGTGTCCATCGGACCAGCGGGTACAGCACCATGGATCAAGCTCGTTGAGCGCGATATTCCATATTTGACGGAAGAGCCGGTCTACCCCTCGCGCGTCGAGAGTCTGACTGCCGTCAAGCCTGTGTCATGGGCGGCTGTCTTCGACGTACGGAACTTCTTGCTCCCGGCCAGCGCCAATCACGCTAACAACGTGTCGTTCACCGGTTATATGGCGACCGTCATTCGCATAACGAAAGCCGCTACCTTCACGATCGGCATCGTCGACAATGGCCGGATTCAAGCCAAGTTCAGTCTGAATGGAACGTGGTATACCAAGGAGGCGTTCACTAACGATGATTCTCAACAATTTTTACGTGTTGAGCTGCAGTCCGGGGACAACTTCCTCTTGCTGGATGTCAGCGCCACGTCCCATGGACATGGCTTCCATCTCGGCTTCGATTGCGAAGAGCCGTTCGAGGTTGTCAACCCGCTAGGAAACCATATTGCCGCGGGAAGCACTGCTTTCGTTGGGATCGGCCCCTTCGATTCCGTTGAACATATTGATCATCAGGACACTCGCCCTCTGCGAACCGACCATCCGGATTACGAGCGCGCGAAGCAATTAACAAACAGTGAACAATTGGCTGGCTTCTCAGACTGGGTCATTGTTATGCCCCAGCCGTTCATGAATGTAACCGATGTATTCGGTTATTGTGTGTGGAAGAAACATGAGCAGTCGCACCCTGTGCCATATTCACTGCAAAATGCTGTAATTGCTGGTCCGAACGCTGCGATCGTGCCCTTATATGAAGGTCACGATACGGAATTCGTCATCGATTTCGGCCGTGAGCTGTCGGGGTACATCTCGTTCGATGTAGACGCAGCAGCCGGTACGATCATCGACATGTACGGGTTCGAATACATGCGGGACGGCTGGCGGCAGCATACATACCAGCTCGACAACACGCTCCGCTATGTGTGCCGCGAAGGCCGACAGACGTATACATCCTATGTGCGCCGCGGGCTGCGCTACTTGACCGTTACGGTCAGGGAAGCCATACGGCCGGTCAAGCTGTATGAAACCCTTATGCAGCAGAGTAATTTCCCCGTTGCGGAGATCGGTAAGTTTCTGTGCTCCGATCCGTTGTTGAACGATATATGGCAGATTAGCCGCCATACAACGAAGCTGTGTATGGAAGATACGTTCGTCGATTGCCCAGCGTTCGAACAAGCCTACTGGGTCGGAGATGCGCGCAACGAAGCACTCGTGAACTACTACGTGTATGGAACCAAAGAAATTGTGGAGCGCTGCCTGCGGCTCGTTCCCGGCTCTTCATTCCAAACGCCACTGTATGCCGATCAGGTTCCGAGCGGATGGAACAGTGTCATCCCGAATTGGACGTTCTTCTGGACGTCAGCTTGTTATGAATACTACGCATTCAGCGGGGATACCGAATTTGCCCAGTCCATGTGGCCACACGTCCGGCTCACGTTGGATACTTACTTGCAGAAGCTCGATGCCCAGGGGCTGCTGCGCATGAAAGGCTGGAACCTGCTCGACTGGGCCCGGTTCGAGCAGCCTAGAGACGGCGTCGTCACGCCGCAGAACATGTTCCTCGTCCGTGCGCTGCGGGATGCGGCCGAGCTCGCGCTCATCTCGGGTGCCTCAGCGGAAGCCGAGCGATACCGCGCAGAGGCCGAGCGGCTGCGCCAAGCCATTGACCTGTATCTGTGGGACGACAGTCGCCAGGCTTACATCGACTGTATCCATGTCGATGGCCGACTCTCTGGCACGACTAGTATGCAGACACAAGTCACTGCCTGCCTATGCGGCATTCCGCAGGGAGAACGTAAGGAATTGCTGGAACGCTACGTGATAGAGCCACCCACTACGTTCGTTCAGATCGGCAGTCCGTTTATGTCCTTTTTCTACTACGAGACATTGGCGAAGATGGGCCGACTGGACGTACTGGTGGATGACATCCGCAAGCAGTACGGCGTTATGATCGAGCATGAGGCAACGACCTGCTGGGAGATGTACCCGGTCAGCGGTTATAACCACAACAAGAAGATGCCCACCCGCAGCCATTGCCACGCCTGGTCAGCCGGGCCCGCCTACTTTCTTGGGGCGTATGTGCTAGGGGTGCGTGGAGCAACGCCGGGTTGGACGAAAGTCACCATCGCTCCGCAGCCGGTCGGGCTGGCCTGGGCACGCGGATCTGTCCCGTTGCCCGAAGGCGGACGCATCGACGTCGCGTGGCGCGTAGACGAAGCGTCTCGCCGCATGACCTTGAACATTCAAGCGCCGTGCGGACTAGAGCTCGATATCCAAGCCCCGGACGGCTATGAATTATGCTGCGAGCGTATCTGTCAATAGCAATTTAGATCAAAATTCTCATTATATTCTAATAAAACGCATACATTCCTTGAGGCTCTAGGCCTAGTTCCTATAGTGGTAAATGGTGGTGAAAATAGTTCTGTTATACTAGTTTTCAGGCAGCCACCATCACACTACTTACTAGACAACTAGACTCAGGAGGTACTTATGCATTCTTCTTTCAAACGTTGGATTAAACCCGTTGTGAGCACAGCGCTCGTAGTCACATTTGCCCTCTCCGGTAATCTTGTAATTGCTTCACAATCGGCTCATGCGGAGTCCGTGTCCGTACAAGCAACATCCAGGGCAGACCAAATCATTTCACTTGGCTTGAAATACTTGGGAGCCCCTTATAAGTTCGGCGCCAAGACTGGCAATACTAGCTCTTTCGACTGCTCGTCTTTTATGGAATATATATTCAGTAAGCAAGGAATCGATCTACCTCGGACATCGAAACAGCAATCCAAGGTTGGCTCATACGTATCCAGAAGCAACTTGAAGAAGGGTGACCTTGTTTTCTTCTCTACAAATAGTTCCAAAGGACAAATCGCTCACGTAGGCGTGTACATGGGGAATGACAAGATCCTGCACACTTACAAAAAAGGGATCGGCGTAACGACAACTTCGATAAAATCGGGTTGGTGGAATTCGCATTATATCACGGCTAGACGAGTACTCTAATCGCATATGACACAAGTAGGAGGCGTTTGATTCATAGAATCGGACGCCTCTTGGCATTATTCGGATAAATCCATATCTGACATGAAGCTGATCGTAATAGCGGTCCCTACTTCCACTGCACTCTCGATGTCCAGTTTTCCGTTGTGCAACTGCACGATCCGTTTGGCAATTGCAAGACCTAGACCAACTCCACCCGATTGTCGCATCCTCGATTTATCCACCCTGTAGAAGCGGTCGAATATGTGTGGGATCTCACTAGCTTCGATGCCAATCCCTCGATCCGCAATTCGGATACGCACCGTCCCCTCTAGCTTCTTCAAGCTCACTTGAATCGACTCGGCACTGTATTTGATTGCATTGTCAATAAGAATAATGAGCAATTGTCGAAGCTTCTCCGGGTCTCCTTGAACGAGTAACGGAGTACCCGCTACTTGCATTTGAATCTCTCGATCGAAAGAAAGCTCCATCGATGTTGCGACGCTTGCTGTCAATATCTCCAGATCAACTTCTTGAAAATGTATCGGTTTATACAGATCCGGATCAACAAGCTGCATGAGGGAATGGACCATACCCTTCAACCGTTTCGTCTCAGAAATAATCGCTTCGAACGCTTCTTGGCGTAACAGTGGATCGTGGCTAGCCCAGCGGGTCAACATGTTCGCGTAGCTCTGAATGATCGTCAGTGGCGTTCGCAACTCATGGGACGCGTCGGCAATGAACTGCTGTTGCCTCATAAAGTCTTCTTCCAGCTTGCTGATCATCTCGTTGAAAGTAATACTCAGCTTGCCCAATTCATCGTTGCGCGACGTGTAATCGATGTCGAGTTTGCGGAACGTTCCGCTTTTTTGAATAATCTGCATCGTGGTAAGCAAATGACGGATTGGCAAGAAGATGAAGCGGGAGTAGAACAATCCGCCAATGATGGAGAGCGCAACCGCTCCGAGTGATGTGATCATCAACGCAGACAGGAGCACGTCCATGTACTCATTCCATAACCGCATCGTTCTTCCCAGCTCCAACACACCCACCTGCTCATTGCCGGCAAGCATTGGAACCTGGACGTACAAATATCGCTGTTTGTTGATTACAGCGATTTGGAAGTGATAGTTTTTGTGCCACTCCACCGGCTTCTCGGTCAGCTTGGGATCGGTATATACCTGAAGCTGAATCGTACCCGTCCTCCCAATAATTCGGATCATCTCATTCGTGACCAGAAATTCCTCCAGCAGCTTGGCATTGTTCCACAGAGTCGGATCAAGCAAATCCTTCTTCTCCAGAATGGTATTCGCTTTGTTCAGCATCAACTCCTTTTCACTCTTCGTTGTAATGTTCACGACGAAGAAATAGAGGAATACATTGAACAATACCAGAATCAAAACGAGCCAGATTGAAGAAAGCACCATGAGACGCACCTTCAAGCTCATACAGGGCCCTCCTAGTTCGGCTCACGGATGGAATAACCGACACCGCGACTCGTATGAATCAGCTTATTTTTGTAGCCTTTGTCGATCTTCTGGCGCAAATACCGGATGTAGACATCTACTAAGTTCGTATCACCTGCGAATTCATATCCCCATACTTCGGACAGTATTTGTTCCCGGGTCATGACGTTTCCAGTGTTCTGCAACAAATAGAGCAGCAAGTCATACTCGGTTGGCGTCAGCTCAATGAGCGTGTTGTCCCGAGTAACGCGCCTGGATTTGCAATCCACATGCAGACCGTCAAGTTCATAGCAATCCTCGTCCTCAGCCTCAGCCTGCTGCTGTGCCACTCTCAGCAATCGCCGGATTCGGGCCAGCAGTTCTTCAATCGCGAATGGCTTCGTCACATAATCGCTCGCACCGAGATCGAGTCCGATTACTTTGTCCTTGACCGCATCCCTCGCGGTTAGAAGAATTACCGGCACGGTACAATTATGCTCGCGTATGCGCCGCAGTACTTCAAGTCCATCCATCTCCGGGAGCATAAGATCAAGTAATATAATGTCCCACGTTTGCCCTAAAGCCAGCTCCATCCCTTCACGGCCGGACGCAGTACGAATCGTTTCGTATTGCTCATGCTGAAGTTCCAACTCCAGCACTCTCGCTATTTTATCTTCGTCCTCGATCAACAAGATACGTCCGCGCATGAGGCCTCCGGCATATGGGAATACAACTAGTATGTACATAATGGCCGTGATTGCTACAACAAGAACGATGGTGGATATTGGTCTATCGAATGATGTAGAATAGAAAGGATCTCAATTGAAGGAAGGTTCACAATAATGTTTGTAGCAAATGATTGGAAGCAATATGAGCTGCTCGATACAGGAAATGGGGAGAAGCTCGAGCGGTGGGGGGATGTTGTGCTGCGGCGACCGGATCCTCTGATTATTTGGCCGCTTGAGAAGGAGACGGCCGAGTGGCGAGAAGCAGATGCTCACTACCATAGAAGCAACTCAGGCGGCGGTCAGTGGGATATGAAGCGGCAATTGCCGGATCGGTGGGTTGTTTCCTATGACAAACTATCTTTCTACATAAAACCGACCGGGTTCAAGCATACCGGGTTATTCCCGGAACAAGCCGCCAACTGGAGCTGGATGATCGAGAAGATTAAGAGCGCAGGCCGACCGATCAAGGTGCTGAACTTGTTCGCTTATACAGGTGGAGCATCCGTTGCTTGTGCATATGCCGGCGCTGAAGTGTGTCATGTTGATGCTTCCAAGGGCGTTGTTCAATGGGCGAAGGAAAATCTGCAACTATCCGGTCTCGGAGACAAGCCCGTACGCTTCATTACGGATGWTGTATTCAAGTTCGTACAAAGGGAAGCACGCAGAGGCAATCAGTATGACGCCATCATCATGGATCCCCCTTCGTATGGAAGAGGGCCGAACGGGGAAACTTGGAAACTGGAAGATGATCTGTTCCCATTCGTCCAATTTTGTACAACGATTCTGTCGAGTTCGCCGTTGTTCGTCCTTATTAATTCCTATACGACTGGACTGTCTCCAACCGTGCTGCACAACTTACTTAGTATGTCGTTAGGCCGTAAGCTTGGTGGACAGATTACATGCGGCGAGATCGGATTGCCGATCACCGCTTCGAAGCTCACGATGCCGGCTGGCATTCTGGGGCGTTGGGAAGCGTAGGGCTGGACGGCTTGAAAATGAGAAAACCTGACCGGAAGTACGAAGTACAAACCGGTCAGGTTTTTTTGCGTAAGCGTATAGTTGGACACAAGGGAGAAAGTCAGCAGGCGGGGTGCTCGTCGGCGTAGAGTTAGACGGTTTTTCCGTCTATCTCGGGCGTTGGGTGCTCGTCGGCGTAGAGTTAGACGGTTTTTCCGTTTATCTCGGGCGTTGGGTGCTCGTCGGCGTAGAGTTAGACGGTTTTTCCGTCAATCTTGGGAGCTGGTTGCTCGTTGGCGTGGAGTTAGACGGTTTTTCCGTCTATCTCGGCCGCTGGTTGCTCGTTGGCGTGGAGTTAGACGGTTTTTCCGTCAATCTCGGCCGCTGTTCATCCAAACCGCGCTTAATTAGCCACCTTTCCAAGCAAATAGACGAGTAATTGCTGGTTGTGCGAAGAAATCCGATCTAGCTGAGCGTCGATGAATGTATTTCGTATTCGCAAGCCACGTTCCTGCTCGGACAGTCCCTTCTCAGTAGGAATAATCCACACAATGCGGCGGTCCTTCTCATCCCGTTGACGAACGATCAATTCATTCTTCTCCATCCGATCCAGCAACGTCGTAATAGCAGCCGGCGTCGTATGAAGATGCTCGAGCAGATCCGATGGCTTCATTCGTCCTTGCCCTTGTTTCTCGCCTTCTTGCAACACCTCTAACACATGCAACTGCCCTTCCGTCAAGCTCGGAGCGAGCTCCGTCTCCATATGCAGCTTCAAATCTTTGGTGATCTTGCTCCACAATCTGGTAAACTCCGTCGTGTGCATGAATAATCCCTCCCGATCGAATACTTGCTTCTATTTCTATTATATCAGCCACGATTGTCGGATAAAAGGTTAATCCCATTAATATTTTATTCCATAAATCGAGCGAAACAATAACATTTCGCTAGGCTTTTACATATATTGCATTAGGATACACTAGAAGAAGGAGAATTAGGTCGAATACCGTGCAACTCGAAAGGAGCGGACCGAAATGGATCAAGCCCGCAAGCTGGAAATTGTGAGGAAGGCGTTAACCGATGGAATAATAAACGACCCGCAGTGGCTAAATAAGCTGGATGAGCCTATGCCAGTGTGGGCCGTTATGGAACTTTTTTTGAATTTGCTTGAGAAGCTGGACCCGCCTTATGAATCCTACGACTAAGTCAGTGTTGGATTCTCAGGGCGTTGTTACGCGAGTACGCCGCGTTTCAATACGACAAGCACCTGGTCGCTCTTCCCGACCGTTATGACTGCCTTACCTGGCGACTTGCGTTCCTCGATTGGAGCTTGTTCCGAAGAGAAGGTAACTTGCTCCCCGGATTTCAATATCGCGCTGAACTGCAAGGTATGCTTCACGAAGAAGGCTTTCACCAACTGATCGCCATTAGGACGAACACGCTTGCCTTCCTTGAATTCAAACGTAATGATTCCTTTGCCGCCACGACCTTGAATCGGATAATCAAGAAGCAGCGAGCTCTTGGCGTAGCCTAGATCGGAGATAACGAGGACTTCGCCCTCTTCACCTTCTACCCATTCGGCCGCGATCACTTCATCGTCCTCACGCAGTTGAATGCCGCGAACGCCTCCGGCTGCGCGCCCCATGGCGTTCACTTCCATCTCGCGGAATCGGATGCTCATCCCGAGCTTGCTGACGATCAGCAACTCTTTCGTATTGTCGCTCAAGCGGACGTTGATCACTTCATCCTGCTCACCTAGCTTGATCGCGACTATACCGCCGGAACGATTCGTGTAATACTCCTTAATCTCTGTGCGCTTTACTTGCCCCCGCTTCGTGATGAAGACGAATGATTTGTTCGGGTCTTCGAAGTCCTTGATCGGGATCACTTGTACGATCCGGTCGTCCTTGGC
>NZ_JBFUIX010000104.1:0-18093 GCF_056401635.1 Paenibacillus sp. P4_E11
GGAAGAGACAGGTGCAACGAGTCGCAACATCCCGTTCGAGCCAAGCGAGCAGAAATCGACTTGTCTCGTGTGTAGTTCTGCAGCGCAGCATACAGTTGTATTCGGTAGAGCACACTAGCTAGATTGGCTTTTGGATGGAAGGGTCACGTTCAGAGATTGGGCAAAATGCGGACACATAACGTCCTTTGTTTTGCCCTTTTTTGGCCTAATAGGATGAAATGGGAGAGGAATGATGGGATGAGTAATCGAGCGGACCAGCGGAATCGCTTCGAGCTGCTGCTACAGCAAGCGGGGATTCCGAGAACCATTGTCGAGTCATACTTGACGGAAGGGTTCATAGATCGAGTCGAATGCAGCCGCAGCAACCGGGAATGGACGTTTTATTTAACGCTTTCCACTCTTGTCCCGCATGATGTGTATAAAAGCTTTTGCATAATGATTCAAGAAAAGTTCGCTCATATTGCAGCTATTCGGATCGTTACGTCTTATGACGAACGGATCGAGGATGCCGTGCTAGTGGAGCAATATTGGACCTTATTCATAGAATGGATTCACACGGAAGCCGCTTCGATTAACGGATGGTTAGGTAAAGCGACATTCGAGGTGCGCGATAAAGTCGTAACGGTGCATATGTTGGATGCGTTCGGGCTGGAAATGGCTAAGAAGAAGGCGGTGGATGGGTTCGTTCAGCGTTATTTCCGCGACTATTTCAATCGATCCTATCAAGTGAAGCTAGCAGCCAGGGAATCTAGTGAAGAAGTTTACGAGAAATTCGCCCAGCAAATCGTAGAAGAACAGCGCACGGTCATTCAAGAGATGATCTCGTCCTCTGCGGAAACAATTGCACTCGAAACAGCTACTACAGATGCTGAGACGAAGCTTATGATGGGCTATGAGATCAAGGATATGCCGGTTCCGATCCAGAACGTGCAGGATGAAGAGAAGAAGATCACAATACAAGGGATGATTTTCAATCTGGACAAGAAGGAGCTTCGCAACGGGAATACGTTGTTTGAGTTCAATTTGACCGATTTCACCGACTCGCTCACGCTGAAGGCATTTGCTAGGAACAAGGAAGATTTGAAAGTATTAAACCTTCTCGCAAATAACAAATGGATTCGGGCCAGAGGGAAGGTTGAGTATGATCGATTTATGATGGTACCTGAGCTGGTCATGATTCCGTCGGACCTGGTTGAGGTGGTGCCCCCTGCAGAGCGGACTGACAGTGCTGAGGATAAACGTGTGGAATTCCATTTGCATACGACGATGAGCACGATGGATGGGATGACCTCAGTTGATGAATATATTAAGACGGCAGCCAAATGGGGCCATAAGGCGATTGCCATAACTGATCATAGCGGAGTGCAGTCGTTTCCGGAAGCGAACAAGGCGGCCAAGAAGCATGGGATCAAGGTTTTATACGGCGTAGAAGCTAATGTGGTGAACGACTCCGTGCCAGTCGTATTGAATGGTACTGACGTCCAGTTGCGCGATGCCACTTATATTGTGTTCGACATTGAGACAACCGGTCTATCTGTTATCAGCAATAAAATCATTGAGCTGGCCGGGGTGAAGATAAAGGACGGCAAGGTGATTGACCGCTTCGAATCATTCGTTGATCCTCATGAGAAAATCCCTTATCACATCACACAACTGACTCATATCACGGACG
Organism: Paenibacillus sp. P4_E11; assembly: GCF_056401635.1. NCBI lineage: Bacteria > Bacillati > Bacillota > Bacilli > Caryophanales > Paenibacillaceae > Paenibacillus > Paenibacillus sp. P4_E11. The sequence continues at coordinate 1,673 of NZ_JBFUIX010000104.1, forward strand.
ATATGGTTCTGGGAGCTCCGGAACTGACCGATGTGCTACCCCAGTTTGTTGAGTTCGTAGGCGATGCCGTGCTCGTTGCGCACAACGCACGGTTCGATATGGGGTTTGTTCAGGCTAATCTGAGAACGATGGGGTTGGCTGAGCTATCAAATCCGGTGCTGGATACGTTGGAGATGGCCAGGTTGTTGTTTCCTAGTATGAAGAACCATAGGCTGAATACATTGTCCGATAAGTTCAAAGTTAGTCTAGACAATCATCACCGTGCGGTGGATGATGCTGCTGCGCTCGGTGAAGTACTAGCTCATATGGTGAAGGAAGCAGAAGATCGGGGTAAGACGAATCTGCTTAACTTGAACGATGATGTCGGCAAAAATTTGACGAATACAAGACCGTTTCATTGCTGCATCTATGCGCTTAACGCAGTGGGCAAGAAAAATTTGTTCAAGCTTATTACGATCTCCCATACCGAATATTTTCACCGTGTGGCTTGTATTCCCAAGAGTAAGCTTGTAGAGCTCAGAGAAGGACTGCTTGTAGTGTCAGGCTGTGAGAAGGGCGAGTTTTATGAAGCGGTGCTGAATAAAACCATAGAAGAAGCCGAGCAAGTTGCTGAATTCTATGATGTCCTGGAAATTCAACCAATCGGGGTTAATATGCACTTGGTTGATAAAGGATTGGTCGGCAGCCGTCTGGAGCTGGAAGAGACGAACCGACGTATATGTGCGATCGGGAGCAAGCTCGGGAAGCCGGTTATTGCTACAGGTAATGTGCATTACTTACATCCACGGGATAAGATTAGTCGTGATATTGCGATTATGGGTATAACCGGATTCAGCCCACTTAAGGATATGAAGAAACCTGATGTTCATTTCCGGACGACTCGAGAAATGCTAGAGGAATTCAAATATTTGGGCGAAGAGAAAGCTAGGGAAGTCGTAGTAACGAATACGAGCGAACTTGCTGAACGATTCGAATCGTTCGATTTGTTTCCCAAGCAGTTGTTCACCCCGAACATCGAAGGGGCCGATGAAGAAATTCGTAACAAATGCTATGATTTTGCGAAATCGCTATATGGCGATGAGTTACCTGAAGTTGTTGTGCAACGGCTGGAGAAGGAGTTGAAGCCGATCATTGGGTATAAGTTCTCGGCCAACTACTTGATGTCGGAACGGCTTGTGAAGAAATCGAATCAAGACGGCTATTTGGTCGGCTCGCGGGGTTCGGTTGGATCATCTGTCGTAGCCACTTTCCTTGGCATTTCCGAGGTGAATCCCATGCCTCCGCATTATGTATGCCGTGCTTGCCGACATAACGAATGGTTCCTGGATGGAAGTGTTCCAAGCGGCTTCGACATGCCTAACAAGGTTTGTCCGAACTGCGGGCAGATGATGCGGGGCGAAGGACACGATATTCCGTTCGAGACGTTCCTTGGTTTCAAGGGCGATAAAGTACCGGATATTGACTTGAACTTCTCAGGGGAATATCAGCCGATTGCCCATAATTATACGAAGGAGCTGTTCACCGAGAAGTGTGTATTCCGTGCGGGTACAATCGGTACGGTCGCGGAGAAGACGGCGTATGGTTATGTGAAGAAGTATGAGGAGGAACACGGCCAGAAGTGGAGGAATGCGGAGATCACCCGGCTTGCATCGGGCTGTGTTGGGRTGAAGCGAAGCACGGGTCAGCATCCAGGTGGTATTGTAGTCGTACCGGATTATATCGATGTGGAGGAAGTGACTCCCGTTCAATATCCGGCCGATGATATGAAATCGGAATGGAAAACGACACACTTCGATTATCATGCCTTCGAAGAGAACTTGCTCAAACTCGATATTCTGGGACATGAAAATCCGACGATGATGCGAATGCTTCAGGATTTGACCGGAGTGGACCCGACTTCGATCCCAATGAATGATCCCAAAGTTATGAGTCTGTTCAATTCTACTGCAGCACTTGGCGTGATGCCTGATCAGATTCGTTCGCCGGTAGCCACTTACGGCATTCCAGAGATGGGGACGAAATTCGTGCGCCAAATGCTTCAGGAGACGCAGCCATCCTCGTTCGCCGATTTGCTGCAAATATCCGGTCTGTCTCATGGTACGGGGGTATGGTTAGGCAATGCGCAGGAGTTAATTAAAAAAGGAACGTGTACGATTAAGACCGTTATCGGTTGCCGTGATGAGATCATGCTATTTCTAATATATAAGGCAGGAATGGATGCCGGTCTGGCGTTCAAGATCACGGAGAGCGTAAGAAAAGGCAAGGGCTTGACGGATGAATGGATCGAGGATATGAAGAAGCATAAAGTGCCGCAGTGGTACATTGAGTCTTGTCTTCGTATCGAGTATATGTTTCCTAAGGCACATGCGGCGGCTTACGTTATAGCGGCTGTGCGTACTGCCTATTACAASTTGTATCACCCGATCGCCTTCTATGCCACTTACTTCTCGATGCGCGCGGAAGAATTTGATGTCGATATCTGTTCACAAGGTTATGAAGTCATTATGAAGAAGCTGAATGAAATCGAAGAAAAAGCATTCCAGGCCGCACCGAAGGAGAAAGCGATGATCCCGATCCTGGAGATGGGGTTGGAAATGACATCGCGTGGTTTTAGTTTCAAGGGAATTGACTTGTATCGTTCGGATGCTACACGGTTCAAGGTCGATGGGGACACCCTGATTCCTCCTTTCGCTGCGATCCAAGGCGTCGGTGAGAATGCCGCACGTAACATAGCTGCTGCTAGGGAAGAAGGCGACTACTTGTCGATAGAAGATTTCCAGAATAAGTCCAAAGCCACGAAGACAATCGTCGAACTGCTCAGTACGATGGGTTGCTTCCGCGGGTTACCGGAATCGAATCAGTTGTCTTTGTTCTAGTTTTCCGCTCTTGTCGTGAAATCCATGTTATGGTATAATCAATTTTGGTAATAATGATGATCATAGATCGTTATTGATGCGAGAGTGGGGAAACCCACTCTTTACGTTTTGTGTGCAGAAACTGGCATACGATGACGGTTGATTTATTCCTTTTTTGGCACTAAGGAGGTATCCATAGATGGCACAACCGATCAAAGATGTAATTACAGGATTAATTCAACCTTTTCTGGATGCAGAAGGGTTTGAGTTGGTGGATGTCGAGTTCGTCAAGGAAGGCAGCAACAAGTTTCTACGTGTCTACGTTGACAAAGAAGGCGGCATCGATATTGATGATTGCGGACGGATCAGTGAGGTTCTAAGCGAGAAGCTTGACGAGAATGATCCGATTCCGGATGCGTATTTCCTAGAAGTGTCTTCTCCAGGAGCCGAGCGGCCGCTTAAGAAACTTACTGACTATGAACGTGCGGTGCAGAAGCAAGTATTCGTTACGACATACGAGCCCGTGGACGGGGACAAGGAATTTGAAGGGAAGCTGCTCTCCTTCGACGGTGAGACACTGATCGTTCAGACACCTCGCAAGAAAGCAGCTATTCCGTATTCGAAGGTGGCCAGCGCAAGATTGGCCATCGTATTCTAGCAATGGAATCTTGAAAGGAGGAACTCATTTCAAATGAACATGGATTTTATTGATGCCCTGTCGGAAATCGAGAGAGAGAAAGGAATCGCCAAAGATATTTTGGTTGATGCGATTGAAGCGGCGTTGATTTCCAGCTACAAACGGAACTTCAACACCGCCCAGAATGTGAGAGTAGATATTAACCGGCAAACCGGTCTGATTAAAGTATACGCGCGCAAATCGGTCGTGGATGAAGTGCTCGATCCGCGACTGGAAATTTCGTTGCATGCATCTCGTGAGATTAATCCGAATTTCCAATTGGACGATATCGTAGAGATTGAAGTTACACCGAGAGATTTCGGTCGTATCGCGGCTCAGACTGCGAAGCAGGTCGTGACTCAACGTATTCGCGAAGCGGAGCGCGGTCTGATCTATGACGCCTTCATTGACCGTGAAGAAGATATCGTGACCGGGACCGTACAACGTCAAGACTTGCGCAGCATCTTCCTTGACTTAGGTAAGGTGGAGGCGGTGCTGCCTCTGAATGAGCTGATGCCGAATGAGAAATTCAAGCACGGCGACCGGGTTAAAGCATACATTACCAAAGTGGAAAATACGACTAAAGGGCCGCAGATTATGCTCTCGCGGTCTCATCCGGGGCTGCTTCGACGGTTATTCGAGCTGGAAGTTCCGGAAATATATGACGGTGTCGTAGAGATTCGTTCCGTCGCTCGTGAAGCTGGCTTCCGTTCCAAGATTGCCGTTCATTCTCGCAACACAGAGGTCGATCCTGTCGGTTCTTGCGTAGGACCGAAGGGAACTCGTGTACAGACGATCGTGAACGAGCTGAAGGGCGAGAAGATCGATATCGTGCGTTGGTCGGATAGCGTGGAAGAGTACGTGGCGAATGCGCTTAGCCCTTCCAAGGTGCTCGAAGTGAACGTTTTCGAGAACGAGAAGATGGCACGAGTTATCGTGCCGGATTATCAGTTGTCGCTTGCCATCGGGATTAAGGGTCAGAATGCAAGGCTTGCCGCCAAGCTGACGGGCTGGAAGATCGATATCAAGAGTGAGACGCAGGCTGAACAAGAGCTGGGGCGTCCAAGAACGTCGACTGAGGAAATGCATCAGGATTCGATCAGTATCGATTAGATTGTCCTAACTAGGACCCCACATAGTAACAGAACGTTTCATTATTATTCGGGTGGGTGATGGTCGTGAAAGCTAGAAAGATCCCGCAACGCAAATGCATTGTGTGTCAGAACATGTTGACCAAGAAAGAGATGGTCCGCCTTGTTCGGACGCCCGAGGGTGTTGTCGAGATTGACCTGACAGGCAAGAAGAATGGCCGGGGCGCGTATATATGCGGGCAGATCGAAGGCTTCAACAAGGCGAAGAAGACCAAGGCAATCGAGCGAGCGCTCAAGGTCACAATGAGCCCAGAAGATTACGATCGGCTGGAGCAGGACTTTATCGCGATTCAACCGAAGTATGCGGCGTTTCCTTGCGGGAGAACCAATGAATCGTAAATTCGGATCATACTTGGGACTTGCAATGCGTGCAGGCAAGCTGGCTACTGGCGATGAGGCTGTACTGAAGGCGATTCGTTCGGGAGAGGCTAAGCTCGTGGTCATGGCTGAAGATGCTTCTCCCAATACACGGAAGAAATTTCGGGATAAATGCAATTCGTATCAAATCCGACTTGCCGAGCATGGCAGTCGGTTAGAGTTGGGCGCCGCGATCGGCAAGGAAGAGCGGGTGTTGATCGCTGTGCTGGAACCTGGGTTCGCGCGCCAAATGGTCGCGTGCCTCGGAATACCTGTGGAGGTGAAACATATTGAGTAATCAAGATAAAGACAAAGACAAGCTACGTGTTTACGAATATGCGAAATCGCTGAATATGAGCAGTAAAGAAATTATTACGATCTTGAAGCGATTAAGCGTACCTGTAAATAATCATATGAGCGTGATGGAGAATGATTCRGTGCACAAAGTTGAGCAATTTTTCCGTGATGTGAAGGCCAATGCAGCAGCGAAGCGTGCTGGAAATGAAGGTGGCAGCAACTCGAACTCCGGTTCCAATGTTGCTGTAGATCAAGGAGCCAAACAAGCTGGCAACGGGCAGCAACGTCCAGCTCAAGGTAATGCCGGACAACAGGGTGGACAGTACAATCGTCCGCAAGGCCAGAATACACAAGGCCAGAGCCCAGTAAATGAAGGAAATCAAGCCGCTCCAACTCCTACTAGCCAAGCCCCTACAGTCTCTGCGAGCCCGAGCCAAGCTCAGGCCAGTCCAAACCAAGGTCAGTCTTCGGAAGCCGGCGGTTACCAAGGCCAACGCCGTGAAGGTCAAGGACAAGGCGGCTACCAGGGTCAACGTCGAGAAGGTCAAGGACAAGGCGGCTACCAAGGTCAACGCCGTGAAGGTCAAGGCAGTGGCTACCAAGGCTCGCGTCCGCAAGGTCAAGGCAGCCAAGGCGGAAGCGGCTATCAAGGTTCGCGTCCGCAAGGTCAAGGCAGCCAAGGTGGAAGCGGCTATCAAGGTTCGCGTCCGCAAGGTCAAGGTGGCCAAGGTGGAGGCGGTTATCAAGGTTCACGTCCGCAAGGTCAAGGCAGCCAAGGCGGAAGCGGCTATCAAGGCTCGCGTCCACAAGGTCAAGGCAGCCAAGGCGGAAGCGGCTACCAAGGCTCGCGTCCACAAGGTCAAGGCAGCCAAGGTGGAGGCGGTTATCAAGGTTCGCGTCCGCAAGGTCAAGGTGGCCAAGGCGGAGGCGGTTATCAAGGCTCGCGCCCGCAAGGTCAAGGTAGCCAAGGCGGAGGCGGTTATCAAGGCCAGCGCCCCCAAGGACAAGGAGCTCAAAGTCGTCCAGGCGGTCAAACAGGCGGCGCACGTGGTGCTGCTCCTGCGACAGCTCAATCCGCTCGTGGTGGAGAACGTACCGATCGTACGAATCCTCGCAATAATAGTCAATATCAACAAAACCGTCCCAATGCCGGTTCGGGACGTCCGACGATCATTCCGACAGGAAACGAAGAGTTGGATGAAGCAGGCAAAGGCTTGACTGCGAAGAAGACGAAACCGAACACGAAGCGGTTTGACGATAATAATAAAACGAACTTCAAGGGCAACGGTCGCAACCAACGCGGCAGACAAAACGCACAGCCGGTTTACAAGGAGAAGATCGACAATACACCTAAGAAAATTATCGTCAGGGGCACGATGACTGTTGGCGAGCTATGCAAATCCTTGCATAAGGACGCGTCTGAGGTCATCAAGAAATTGCTGCTCATGGGTGTAATGGCTACGATTAATCAGGAGCTCGATCTTGACACCATTCAACTGATCGCGAATGAATTCAAGGTCGAAGTCGAAGTTAAGCTTCCAGTAGAGGAAGACAACTTCGAGACGATCGAAGAGAAAGACGATGCTGTTGATCTGATTGAACGTGCTCCAGTCGTTACCATCATGGGTCACGTCGACCATGGTAAAACGACGCTTCTTGACGCAATCCGTCACACGAATGTAACCGAAGGGGAAGCCGGCGGGATCACTCAGCATATCGGAGCTTACCAAGTTGAAGTCAAGGGCAAGAAGATTACGTTCCTCGATACACCAGGTCACGAAGCGTTCACTACGATGCGTGCACGCGGTGCCCAAGTAACGGACATTACGATTCTTGTTGTCGCAGCGGACGATGGCGTTATGCCTCAGACCGTTGAAGCGATCAGCCATGCCAAGGCAGCGAATGTACCCATTATTGTTGCTGTAAATAAAATTGATAAGCCGGGTGCTGATCCGGACAAAATAAAGCAAGAGCTAACCAAATACGAACTCGTTCCGGAAGAGTGGGGCGGAGAAACGATCTTCGTGAACCTGTCTGCCAAGCAACGGATTGGGCTCGAAGAATTGCTCGAAACCATATTACTCGTAGCAGAAGTGCAAGAACTGAAGGCTAATCCTGACAAGCGTGCGAGAGGAACCGTACTCGAGGCGGAATTGGATAAAGGCCGTGGACCGGTTGCACGCGTCCTGATTCAACATGGTACGCTCAAAGTCGGCGACGCATTCGTTGCAGGCGTAAGCTTCGGCCGTGTACGTGCTATGGTTAACGATAAGGGCCGTCGTCTCAAGGAAGCAGGACCTTCTACACCTGTAGAGATTACCGGGTTGACAGAAGTACCTCAAGCAGGTGACCCGTTCCTCGCGTACGAAGATGAGCGTAAAGCAAGAGCGATCGCTGAGCGTCGTGCCGTTACGTTGCGTCAATCCGAGATGGGGACTAATACCCGCGTCACACTGGATGATCTGTACAAACACATCAAAGACGGTGAAGTTAAAGACTTGAACGTAATCATCAAGGGTGACGTTCAAGGCTCTGTTGAAGCGTTGAAAGGCTCGTTGGAGAAGATCGAAGTGGAAGGCGTCCGTGTACGTATCCTGCACAATGGTGTAGGCGCGATTACGGAGTCGGATATTATTCTAGCTTCGGCCTCGAATGCCATCATTATCGGTTTCAACGTCCGTCCTGAGACGGCTGCATTGACGACTGCTGAACAAGAGAAAGTCGATATTCGTCTGCACCGTGTCATCTATAGCGCGATTGAGGAAATCGAGCAAGCGATGAAGGGAATGCTTGATCCGATCTTCAAAGAAAGTATTATCGGTCATGCCGAAGTGCGGAATATATTCAAGATCAGCAAGATCGGCACAATCGCAGGCTGTATGATTATTGATGGTAAAATTACGCGTTCGGCTGAGCTACGCGTCATTCGAGGCGGTGTCGTTGTGACCGAAGGGAAGGTCGACTCCCTGAAGCGGTTCAAGGACGATGTGAAAGAAGTTTCCCAAGGATACGAGTGCGGGATATCCATCATCAAATATAACGATCTCAAAGAAGGGGACATCATTGAAGCTTATGTGATGGAAACCGTAGAGAGGTGATCCTAGGCAATGGCAAGGATTCGGGTTGGTCGTGTCGGAGAACAGATTAAGAAGGAACTCAGTATCATCCTGCAGGCGGAATTGAAGGATCCGCGCGTCGGCTTCATTACCGTTACAGGTGTCGATGTGACCAACGATTTATCTCAGGCTAAAGTGTTCATATCTGTCTTGGGGACGGATCAACAAAAAGAAGATACACTCAAAGCGATTGCAAAAGCTACAGGCTTCATTCGATCCGAGTTAGGAAAGCGAATCCGGTTACGCAAAACACCGGACTTGCTCTTCACATTCGATTCTTCGATTGAATATGGCAGCCGCATCGATCAATTGCTCACGCAATTGAATGAAAGGAATGCCGAACAATGAATGCCCGAGCCGATGTACGAACATATGAAGGGCAATTGGCGGAAGCCCGCCGATTTATTGAACAACACGATCACTTTCTCGTTGTATCCCATGTGAATCCGGATGGTGATGCAGCTAGCTCAACCTTTGCAATGGGCTGGCTGCTCGATCACCTCGGCAAGACGTTCACCATGGTCAATGAAAATGCGATTCCCGAGAAGTTTGCTTACATGTGGGGATATGATCGGCTCGTAGCACTTGCCAATCTTCCAGATACCAACACCTTTCGCGCAGTCATCAGCGTTGATTGTGCAGATGAGTCCAGAATGGGACTTGTGCGCGAGCGATTCTCACCCAATGTACCCTTGCTTAATATCGATCATCACCCAACGAACGATTATTTTGGCGAAGCACAGCTAATCCGTGAAGACGCTGCGGCTACAGTTGAGCTATTGTTCGACCTGGCTGTTCAGCTAAACATACCGATGACGAAAGAATTAGCTGACTGCATATATACGGGACTGCTTACGGATACCGGAGGATTTCGGTATTCCAACACATCACCTGAAGTGATGCGAATCGCTTCGGATTTGCTTCAACACGGGGTACAAGGGTATCAACTGGCTGAAGCTCTGCTCGAGAAGATTACGCGTACTCATATAGCTGTGCTTCAGAAGGCGTTAGGTACGCTTTCCTTCGCGTTCGATCATAAGGTGAGCTGGATATCGGTCTCTCTGGAAGCGATTCGTACCACAAACGCGACTCCAGATGATTTGGAAGGATTGATCCAATATCCACGCAACATCGAAGGTGTAGAAGTAGGGCTTTTGTTCAAACAGGTGGATTCAGATAAAGTGAAGGTGAGCTTTCGATCGGCTGGTTCCGTCGATGTGGCACAGGTAGCCAAATCGTTCGGAGGCGGCGGGCACGTTCGGGCTTCGGGATGTACGATGGAAGGCGAGCTGAATCAAGTGGTTGAACAAGTCGTGGCAGAAGTAGGTCGTGCGTTAAGATGAATGAAGCGATAGGGGTAACACGTAAGAAACTATCCGATCTTGAGGGTGTTCTGCCAGTGCATAAAGCGCCTGGGTTCACCTCGCATGATGTAGTAGCCAAGGCTCGCCGTATCTTGGGGATGAAGCGCATCGGACATACAGGGACATTGGATCCGCAAGTTACGGGTGTGTTACCCCTATGTTTGGGAAGAGCGACTCGAGTGGTAGAATACATTCAAGAGCTACCCAAAGAATATGAGGCCGAACTGACGATTGGCTATTCTACAGATACTGAGGATTGGACAGGCCAGGAAACTTCACGTGTGGAAAAGGTTGAACTACATGAGGAAGAACTTAGACGTGTGCTAGAATCGTTTCTAGGCGCTATTGAACAAGTTCCTCCCATGTACTCTGCCGTGAAGATAGATGGCAAAAGACTGTACGAACTCGCTCGTCAAGGGCAAGAAGTAGAGCGTACAGCGCGTTCTGTTACTATTTATGCACTTGAGTTGATTGAGGCGCATTTGGAAGAGACTTATCCGACTGTTCGAATTCGGGTACGCTGTTCCAAAGGTACTTACATTCGTACTTTGTGTGTGGATATCGGTCGTGCGCTTGGGTATCCGTCTGTTATGAGCGAGCTCAAGCGGACATCCACCGGCAACATTACATTGGATCGCTGTTTGACATTGGAAGAGATTGAGCAACTGCATCGAGAAGGCAAGCTGGAATCTTATTTGATTCCGGTTGATCAAGCGATTAGCCATCTGCCTAAAATCGTTACGTCGGAACAGGTAGCGTTGAATGCTTCTCAAGGTAAAACGATCCCGTATGATCAACGGCAAGAAGAGGCAAACCATATGATCGTTGTTGACATCGCACCAAGCCCATTAGTCCGCCTTTATGATCCGAATGATCGGTTTATCGGCATTTTCCGTAAAGACCCGGAGCAGTCCACACTGCGCCCGGAGAAAGTATTCGTGTAGCGACAAGCTGCAGGAACAGTAGGTGAATGTATTCCTATGCATGTCATTGAGTTATCTTATCCACTATTGCTAGCCGAGATTGATGTCCCGAAATCGGGTCAAGTGATGGCAATTGGAGATTTCGATGGAATTCATCTGGGTCACCAAGAAGTGATTCGAAAGGCTGTCGAATCGGCCAAGCAACATAACTTGCCTGTCTCGGTCATGACCTTCCATCCTCATCCACGGGATGTGCTCGGTCATGCACGCTATTCGCAATATTTGACGCCTCTGCAGGACAAGCTGGACATGTTGGCTGAACTTGGAATTGACTATGTTTACTTGGTTCAATTCAATCTCGCCTTCTCACAAGTTACGGCTGAACAATTCGTAACCCAAATGTTATTACCGCTTCGTCCGGAAACCATCGTGGTCGGTTTCGATTTCAACTTCGGTTATCAAGCCAAAGGGAATGCGGATACGTTGTGTGAATGGGGAAAAGGCCAATTTGCTGTTGAAGTGGTGCGGCCTTTTCACCATGAGGGTGAGAAGATAAGCAGTACGTTCATTAGACGTTGTTTGGAAGAGGGGCAAGTCGGACAGGCCCGTCAGCTTCTAGGTCGGAATTATAAGCTGATCGGGACTGTCATCCATGGGGAAGCTAGAGGAAGACAACTCGGATTTCCGACAGCTAACTTGCAGTTAGACGGTTCTTACGTGATACCCGTTCACGGTGTGTATGCCGTCAAGGCCGAGATTGACGGAGCTACCCTAGCAGGTGTCATGAACATCGGGATGAAGCCGACCTTCTCGGATGGTTCGCTTGTTCGCTCATTGGAAGTGCATCTGTTCGACTTTAACCGATCGATCTATGGCGAGCGAATGAAGGTAGAATTGGTCGCCTATCTCCGGGCAGAGCGTAAGTTCGGTTCGATCGACGAGCTAGTTAGTCAGATTCGAAGAGATGTGGAAGAGGCTAAGATGATTCTGATGCCTCGCACTTAATCGATGAGTCTGCAGAGTCTACGTTTACAACGGCTGTGCTAGTGTGGTATACTATCTTTCGTTGCCTGATGAGACGTATTCATCTCGGCGGAACCTTAGCTTGGAAACACGATCTCACCGACGGTTTCTCGGCTTATGGCGATTATCATTTGGAATAGGAGGTGACCGGGATGGCACTAACACAAGAACGCAAAAACCAGCTGATTGCCGATTACAAAGTTCATGAGACCGATACAGGATCTCCTGAAGTTCAAATCGCGATTCTTACGGAGAACATCGTTAACTTGACAGACCACCTGCGGACGCACAAGAAAGATCATCACTCGCGCCGCGGTTTGTTGAAGATGGTAGGTCAACGCCGTAAGCTGCTCGCTTACTTGAAGAACAAAGAGGTTAGCCGTTACAGCGCACTGATTGAGCGTCTAGGCTTGCGTCGATAAGAGAAACGATTGGAAAAACAACCGTGTCGGCTTTGGCCGCAGGTTGTTTTTTTGAAAGATGGAGAAACCATAGATTTGGCTTCAAAGATGCGTAAGCATTCCGACAGGCTCCCCTAGGAGCCTTTTTTCTCGAAAAATTTTCGTATGAAAATAATGTTTTACATAAAGAAGGAAATACTGTTGAATATGAAGAATAAGAGTGAGATGGACAATTAGAATCTGGAGGGCAATTATGGAGAAGAAAGTGCACATGGAATTGGGAGGACGTCCGTTCACCTTGGAGACGGGTCGACTTGCCAAACAAGCCAACGGTGCAGTCGTGGTGCGTTACGGAGATACGGTCGTGCTCTGTACGGTGACCGCTTCGTCGGAACCGAAGGATTTGGATTTTTTCCCGCTGACAGTGAATTATGAAGAACGCTTATATGCGGTCGGTAAAATCCCGGGCGGATTTATTAAAAGAGAAGGTCGTCCGAGCGAGAAGGCCATCTTGTCTAGTCGTCTAACGGACCGTCCGATTCGCCCATTGTTTCCGGAAGGATTCCGAAACGATGTACAGATTGTAGCGATGGTCATGAGTGTGGATCAAGATTGTCCATCTGACATTGCGGCTATGATTGGTACTTCGGCTGCTCTTAGCATATCTGACGTTCCATTCAGCGGACCTATTGGTGGAGTAATAGTAGGTCGCATTGACGGTCAATTTATTATTAACCCGACACCTGCACAAGAAGAGAAGAGTGATGTATATCTCGTTGTGTCCGGTACCAAAGACGCGATCATGATGGTGGAAGCGGAAGCTAATGAAGTGCCAGAGGATGTTATTCTCGAAGCGATCATGTTCGGTCACGACGAGATTCGCAAGATCGTGGCTCTGCAAGAGCAGTTCGTTCAGCTCGCTGGCAAGCCTAAGATGGAAGTTAAGCTTCACGCAGTAGATTCCGAAGTGAATGCAGCAGTGCGTAACTTCGCACAGGAACGTCTCGTGGAAGCGATCCGTATCCCTGAGAAGCACGCGCGCCAGGCGGCAATCGATGTCGTCAACGCAGAAGCTGTGGAGCACTTCACTCCGATCTACGCGGAAGAATCCGATAAGATTAAGGACGTCAAGGAAGTTCTGTACGACATCGTTAAGGAAGAAGTTCGTCGCTTGATCACGCATGATAAAGTACGTCCGGACGGTCGTGGACTGAGTGAAATTCGCCCGATCGAGTGCGATACCGCCTTATTGCCACGCACACACGGATCAGGGTTGTTCACACGCGGTCAGACACAAGCACTAAGCATTTGTACGCTTGGGGCGCTTGGCGATGTTCAAATCTTGGACGGGCTGGATCTGGAAGACACCAAGCGGTTCATGCACCACTATAATTTCCCGCCATTCAGTGTAGGGGAAGCAAGACCTCTTCGTCCTCCAGGCAGACGGGAAATCGGTCATGGCGCACTCGGTGAACGCGCGTTGTCCAAAGTCATTCCGAATGAAGTGGAGTTCCCTTATACGATTCGACTTGTATCGGAAGTGCTGGAATCGAACGGGTCCACATCACAAGCGAGTATTTGTGCAAGTACGCTGGCTATGATGGATGCCGGTGTTCCGATCAAAGCTCCTGTGGCAGGTATTGCGATGGGCTTGATTAAAGATGGTGAGCATTTCTCGATCCTCTCTGATATTCAAGGGATGGAAGATCATCTGGGCGATATGGATTTCAAGGTAGCGGGAACAGCTGAGGGTGTAACTGCGATTCAGATGGATATTAAGATCGACGGGATTAGCCGTGACATTCTGAAGCAATCGCTGCAACAGGCCAAGGAAGGCCGATTGCATATTCTGGGCAAAATGCTGGAAAGCATTCAAGCGCCAAGGAAGAGCCTATCCCCCTATGCGCCTAAAATTCTTACGATGCAGATCAATCCTGATAAAATTCGTGATGTTATTGGCGCCGGCGGGAAAATCATTAACAAAATCATTGAAGAGACCGGCGTGAAGATCGATATCGAGCAGGACGGTCGCGTATTCATTGCTTCTTCGAACGAGCAGATGAACGAGAAGGCTAGATCGATCATCGAAGGAATCGTGAAAGAAGTAGTGATCGGCGAAACATATCTCGGTACTGTGAAGCGCATTGAGAAGTTTGGAGCGTTTGTGGAAATCCTTCCGGGTAAAGAAGGTCTTGTTCACATCTCGCAGATCTCAACAGAGCGTGTAGCCAAAGTGGAAGACGTCTTGAAACTGGGCGATCAGATTACGGTGAAAGTAACGGAAATCGATAATCAAGGTCGTGTCAACTTGTCGCGTAAAGCTACATTGGCAACGCCAGCAGCAACATCGGAATAAGGCATACGGAACCTATAATAGGAATGATAAAGAGCCAGAGCATTTCTGACTCTTTTTTCATTCGCTCATAGAGCAGGGTACATAGAACTGTTCGTGGTATAAAAGAGACTGTTTTGACATAGGATGGGGAATAGTATCGGACAAGGGTGGGGGTGAGAAGGATGGGAAAGAAGTGGGTTATCGTCGGAGGCGTTGGATTGCTCGTTATGTGGGGAGTGTTTCAATCGGACAATCTGGATGCATTCGTGACTTGGAGCAAACAGAAAGAAACGATCGCATTTCAAACTGTACAAGAGCCAGAAACTTTAAGGGAGCCTGCACAAGCCGCGCACAGCCTGCCTATGCAGTCGGTTCAGAGCGTTCTAACCGAAGACACTCGAACGAAGCTTTTGGAGCGGATTAAGCAGGAAGCCGAGAGTAGAAAGCAGCCTGCCATTGATGCCAAGCTGGATCGTGTGTGGAAAGCGATTCCCGGATTGAATGGTAGGGAAGTGGATGTTGAGGCGACTTGGAAGCGAGCTATTGAGCTCTCCGTGACGAGTGGTCATTCGTTCCCTCTTCTCTATAAAGATATCCCTCCTTCGGTCCGTTTGGACGATCTTGGTGCTCAACCGATCTATAAAGGAAACCCGAACAAGCCTATGGTGGCATTGATGATCAATGTCGCTTGGGGTGATGAATACATAACGAAGATGCTTGATATTCTTGAACAGCAACAAGTGAAAGCGACGTTCTTCTTAGACGGTTCTTGGTTGAACAAAACCGAGGCTACAGCTTTGGTGATCATGCAGAAGGGTCATGAACTATCCAACCATGCCTATTCGCATAAAAATATGAGTCAAATTAGCCGACAGCAAAACGTGGACGAGATATCCAAGACCCAGAAGCTACTCGATAAGCTAGGGGTGAGTAATAAGTTATTTGCCCCCCCTTCAGGGGACTTCAATGATCAAACCGTCAAGGTGGCCAGTGAACTTGGCTTGCGTACGATCTTATGGACTATCGATACCGTCGATTGGAAAAATCCAGGGGCGGAAGCAATAGTACGGCGGATCACGCCACGCCTGGAGCCTGGGGCTATGATCCTGATGCATCCTACACAGTCGTCTAGTGAAGCATTAGAGCAATTGATCAGGAATATTAAGGCAAAAGGGTTTGTATTAGGGACGGTATCGGAATTAATTTCACCTGAACGTGTACCAGTGGTTGAGGAGCCGATCAAATTCTGATATATTGAAAGCATTGTTTGGATTTACATTGTAAGGGGGTGTCCCGATTGATCAGGCTTCAATTGCAAAATGGATTGCGAGTTATTCTGGAAAAAATTCCAACCTGCCGTTCCGTATCGTTCGGTATATGGGTAAAGACAGGATCTCGCAATGAGAACGAAACGAATAACGGGATTTCCCATTTCATTGAGCATATGTTATTCAAAGGAACTTCGCGATTTACGGCCAAGGATATTGCAGAGACGTTTGACGGGATTGGCGGCAATGTGAATGCCTTTACTTCGAAGGAGTACACTTGCTTTTACGCGAAAGTATTGGATCAGCATTTACCGATCGCCGTTGATGTACTTGCGGATATGTTCTTTCAGTCCATTCTTGATCCAAGCGAGCTGGATAAGGAACGTAATGTGATATTGGAAGAGTTATCAATGTATGACGACACGCCTGACGATCTCGTTCATGATCTGATAGCGCGAGCTTCGTATCAGAATCACCCACTCGGTTATTCCATTCTTGGTACACAAAGCAATTTGGAAGCGATGACTGCTGATTCTTTGCGGAGTTACATGAAGAGCCACTATCGAATCGATAATACCGTGATCAGCTTGGCTGGTAACATTGACGATTCTGTCATTGACCTATTGGAGAAGCATTTTGGGTCATTCAACAACGC
>NZ_JBFUIX010000105.1:0-17813 GCF_056401635.1 Paenibacillus sp. P4_E11
CTGTAAGGCAGCCTCTAGAGCAACATAATCAACCAACCTTCCTCGAGCTGTGTTAATTAGAATTGCTCCATCTTTCATCATAGAGATTCGTTCCTTATTAATAAGCTGTTCATTCCCCTCTTTGGTGGAAGCATGTAAAGATACAATATCGGACTGTCTTAGTACCTCTTCTATTGGCAGCCTATTATTCTCTTCCCTATTACTCCTCGAGGAAATGAGTAGGGTCATGCCTAAGGATTTCCCTATACTAGCAAAGTTGACCAATTGTCCCATAACCAATAATCCCTAGTGTTTTCCCGAACAATTCATAATTTGGTGTCAAGTTCCCTCTCCATCGTCCATTGACAACATTATGGTGTGAAAGAACAATTTGTTTCGTTAATGCGAATATAAGAGCAAACGTATGCTCTGCAACAGCATTACTCCCTACTTGCGGGATACCTTCTACTTTCATTCCGAGACTACTCGCCATACTATTATCGACATAGTCCGTGTTATGCGCTCGGACTCCTATATATTTACACTTGGGAAGTCTCATTAGTACTTCATTCGGTACTCTTGAATGAATTAACATGAGGTCGAAAGTGAAATCATTCGTAATGCTTAGGTTAGAAAAATCAACAGGAACAACATCAAAGTAATTTTCAAGTTTTACTCTTTCTTCTAATAAGAGTTTGATTGTTGAATCTATTGCACATAATCTCTGATGCATATAGCTGTTCCTCTTCTTTCTTCGATGGTTCACCTTCGTAGATTAACCTTTAACTGCATCTAAGATTAGTGATACAAAACCCAATTCTTCGCCTTTATTCCTATGATCAAACCGTAAGGATCGATAAATAAATCCTTCTTCAGGATTCCACTCGTGATAATGAAATTCCCCTGCTTCATCACAATATTCTAGTAGTTTCACTTCAAATCCCGCTTCTTGGAACATCTTACTTAACGTCATGTAATTGTGTACGATCTTATGACTGGCAGCCGGATGATCTTGAGGTCCTGGCCCTCCGATCTTAACCATATCCTGATACCAGTCATTACGGAAATAAGCATCCGGTACGGCACAACGAATATACCCACCAGTATTCAAAAACGCATAGCAAATCTTCGCCGCTTGTACACCCTCTTCATAATTTAAATGCTCCCAAACATGCTCGCATAAGATAGCATCTATTTTTCGATCCCCAAAATTACGCTCCCAGTGCTCTCTGACCAGTAAATTCAGTTCGCTTTCCTGTGTCTGTATCCATCCTGGATATGACTGCGAAGAAGCTCCTATAATAATTTTCAGCGGTTCCGTAATCGACATCTTCGGTATATTCATCATCTTTGGGCTCCTTTTATTTATTAATGAAATACTCCTTCCCAAATATAGTGTGCTCTGCCGAGATTAACTCCCCGATATCAGAGAAGTGAAGAATCACTGCATGTAAAGAAGTCCCTCTCCCTGGGTTTATACAAATGGTATTCCCAATAAAATCTAGCCATGCATTTGTGATATAAGGAGATTCGTGGATATGTCCATGTAAAGTAAGCGAGGGTTGTAATTGCTCAATTCGCTTTCTTATTGCCTTACTCCTCACATGTTTACCGCCATTAATAACATCCAGTTTAGTACCGAATGGCGGAGCATGCATAACCCAAATACCCTGATCGTTTAAGTAATCGAGGTCTTCTTCTATGCTGGAAATCTGATCTAAATAATCATGTTTCTTCTTGACTAAGTCTCCGCTTTCATTCGATATAACTATTGGTTTATCCGGTATGTATCTTGTGCCTATATCATTTTCTCTTTTCCGATATTTCGATTGCGCGCTCTATTTCATTCTTTGCTTGATTAAGAATGTTATCTAAATCATTTGAATAATAACGCAGATAGTCAAAATATTTTCTACCGACAATAGTTGATGCAGTCCTGTAATAAGCTGAGTATGGAACTCCTGGTGCTGGCTTACTTTTGAAGATACTGGAAATATGTTTGTCTTTTAATTGTGGAACACCACTACCAAACATTTCGACATACTTAGGATCGGTGAGCACTGAAGCCTTTAAGACTTCGCTTACTTGTGCGGTCTGTGCCTCATCCGAATATAACACTTCAAATACTTTCATGATTGCGTCCTGGTTTTTGCTTATTTTATTTGGAATCAAAACGTGTGACGCGGACATACCGTAAGTATTAGGTCTATCTTTGTAACTTGGAAACTGTGCAACATCCCAATTCACTGTAGTATTGATTAAAGTGGTAATTCTTGGGATATCCGTGAGCATGGCAAGCGTCTGTTCTTGAAACCGCTGGAACCCTCCTCCGATCCTATTGCCTGGTGTAGAGTGAATGGCATTGCCAGTTTCGAACGCTTTTTTGTATGCATCTAATGGTTCTAATATTTTGTTTGTTTTTGCATCAATAAAATTAAGTGAAAACGGAAATATCAAACTCCATAAACTTGACTCATCCAAACCGTCATATCTTGTGCGACCATCGTCACGTGCAAGTTTTTTTGACAATTCGATGGTTTCCTCCCAGGTCATTCCATCCTTGGGATAAGGAACGCCGAGCTTATCGAAAATGTCTTTGTTGTAATAAAGGGCATTATACTCGCTCGTATAAGGTAAAGCTATTAATTCGCCATTATCAGAGAGACCACGGATTCCGTTCAATATCCCTTGATCAATTCGGTTTAGATCGAAATTATATTTTTTTGCCAAAGGCGTAATGTCCTCATATATCCCTAGTTCTTTATAATCGGGCAGCTTTCCGGTCCATGTCGCCCATAGATCGAACGTTATGCCGGCGGCAACTACTGCGTCCATATCATATTCAGGATTTATTAGTTCTACGGTGATATATGGGTATTTTTTCTTAAGAGGTTCCGTAATCATTTTTTGAAGCATTTTATCGTAAAAATAAATTTCCTTTTGCATGATTGTAATCGTCACGGGTTCGGTATTCTCCCTTTTTCCGGAATCGGAAGAAGGCTCAGCTCCATTATCTTTCCTCGTACATCCAGCTAACAATGACAGTACTAGTACTAACGAAAGCTGTATTAACAACATTTTTTTCATGGTTAAAGCCCCCTTCATTCTTAATCGAACATATTGTACCAGTTGATTTCACCCTCCCCCGTTATTGGAGAAGGCTGCAGTTAGTTGTTCAAGGCAGCTAAAGCGAATGAACTCGACCTGCTGATTAAGCTCTTGTCCTATAACCTCTATGAACGATTCAAGCGTGACTGCTACGAACCGGTCCATCAGGGCTACACGATCGCCCGGTTCCGACTCGAATTCTTCCACAGTGCAGCGACGATCATCCTGCACAGTCGCAGGATCATACTAAAGTTGGTTAAGGACTTCGTAATCGGTACGTTTGACAACGAATTGAAGCGAGAATCATCGCCTTAGAATGACAACTTCCACAATCTAACATGGAATTCTACATTGCCCGTACTGTGGGGAGGGGAGAGCCTATCCAATTTTGCCAATCCACATTCAGGACAATGGCAGTACTTCCAACGGTTTACAGAGAGAGCGGTCCGATCACTCATGCGAGCCCTACTAAATTAGGCTTTCGAAATTCAGGATTATTTATTGCTCCATGTATTATTGTTTTAATTATTATCCGGCCATCAATTACTTGATAAATCAGTCAATACCTATGTATAAAAATTTCCCGCACCTCGGGGTCGTCCATCTCTGGAACTACACGTCCTCGGTGCGGGAAATTAATTAGTGTCTGTGCTCGATCCATTACGTCATCATAAAATGCCAATGCATAATACATGGAATCCTGAGAAATATAATCAACTATGTTTTGTAAATCTTTATACGCCGTGACGGTCCAAATTATGGTTTGTTCAGCCATTTATCCATCCTCGCTTTGACCTCATCGTGGGATAGTAAATTACCTTCTTCAAAATCCTTTTGCCCTTTTTCAATTTTAGATCTGACATACAGTGTGTATTGGATATCTTCAATTGAACAGTTCTCAGGAAGTTTATCAATCATTTGTTTCACATCATCTTTTAACATATTGGCATTACCTCAGCTACATTATATCATAAGGTTTTTGGATTTATGAATTGTCTGCCTAATCAAGCAATGGTCCTTAACACCATCAAACATTAATCTTCTGAAACACGTACGTAAACACAAGCCAGATCCCAAAGCCTATCCCAACCGACACAAGCAGCGGCATCCCCTTCTTCAATCCAATGACGGTAGCGGCCAGCATGACGACGGCTGGAATGATCCCCCACAACACGTTCGTGAGGAACTTGGTAATATCCCCGGTGGATTGCTTGTTGTATGCCATCCAGGCTAAAGAGATCATGCTGGTGATGGGGAAGGCCGCGATGAACCCGGCGAGTACAGCGTTCTTTTTGACAAGTGTGGTCACTGTAGCAATAACGAGGGCGGACACAAGAACTTTGATGATAAACATGCCAGACACTCCTTCAACTTTCTACCGAGTCACTCCATCAACTAGCAACTGCCAGCATACAATATTATCTGCTGCGTCTTCTCCGAACCCACCACACAGAAGCAGATCCCACAACAATCAGACCCACAGCCGTGACTAACAGAATTTTTCGCGTAGAGCCGCTCACAACTGATGAACTGTCTTCCAGATCACTATGGATTTCTGTACCCACTCCTAGTACCTTGAGATCCTCACCCGCACTAGAGAGTAGCTGATTCCCACTGCACAGATTTGTTTGCAATCGACCCTCGCCCATGTAGGCGTACACCAAATACGTCTGATTCACGTCAAAAGAGTAGCCGCACGATGCAGAAGCGCCGTCATAACTGTAGAGCGTCAGTTTCTTGGTGTCCACGCCCTTCCAAGCTTGGTCGATCTCCAGTGAATACTTCCTAAGAACCCCATGTTGAAATTTCTGGGTCCCCCCTCGACTGACCACTTTCCCCTGAAACACAGCAGAGGATTGCTCCAGCTTCTTGCTAGTATCGAGAAGTGCGCAACTGCAAGCATAGGCTGGGTTGTTCGACCATGTGAGCAAGCCTGTAAGTATAACTGCAGCTACCATGACCATTAGAGCAATTCGTTTCATACGCTGCCTCCTTACTGCCAATTCAAGTAACAGTAGGTAATTGTTGTATGTCTAGTATTCGTGAGCTGATCTGAATTTCCTTTTACCAGCTTGATTGGCCCGTCACGCACCAATCAAGCTGCCCAGGCACATGGAGGGTAGTCATCTCGAAACGGAATACGGGGGTGACTTACCGGACGCACGTTCAGATGCCGACCCGCGGCATAGTTGCTTTTGTCGTCATCGGCTAGGCCGGCTAATCTTCCCCTTCACCTGAAGCGGAGGATAGCCCATTTGTTGCTTGAACTGCTTGGAGAACGAATACGGGTCCGGGTATCCGAGTGTGAGCGCGACATGCTTGATACTGTGCCCGCACTCGGACAGCAGGAATCGGGCATAGTTCATCCGCGCTTGCTTGTGATAGTCCAGGGGCGTCACCCCATAGTGCACCTTGAACAAGCTGCGAAGGTATTTCTCTGACAGCTCAGCTGTCTCAGCCAATTGCACCGGATTGTACCGCGCCTGGGGGTTGTCGTCCATGAAACGCTTCACCTTCTCCAGCCGGGTATCCAGAGGATTCGCGGGTTGGGGCTGCGTGCAATCTATGTAAAGCTTCATTAGTAGCTCGCATAGCAGAATACCGGATAAACGATCATAGTAACCGATCTCGCCTTGCTGGGAATACGTGTGGATTTGTTCGAAGAGCTGCGAGTACCCTTGCCGATCACTCGGAATACAAGCGATGCTGAACGGTGGATGCTCCAGCTTCAATGGCTCGCGGGTTATGTTATCGTACAATCCGAAACGGATTGGAATGATAGCTGGCGGATTCTCTGTAATCTGAGCGGCACTGTGAACCAGCCCTCGGCTTACCAGGATGATCTGTCCGGGAACGAATTCATAGCTTCCATCGCCTGTCGTGTAGGAGCCCTCTCCACCCTTGATCAAGACGATGTGGTAATCCAGATTACAACGGCTATCAATTCGCCAATGAGGAGGTACCGTCAAGTTGTAGCTTGTATGTACACGCAGATGGCCTTGGAAAGGGAGTCTCGCGATGAGATCTCGTAGCAGATCGGTCTTTTGCTCCGGGCGCTTCACCAGCTCCACGTGCGTCTGATGCTCCATATTTGACATCCTTTCCATCCACCCTTTCCATTTCAAAAGTGCGCCAATCGCTCTACAATCAGGATAACACATCCTTTATGGCCAATGAGGTGCACCATGGCAAATAAACCGAATATTTTGTTTTTCTTCACCGATGACCAGCGGTTCGATACGATTCATGCACTCGGGAACCCGGACATCCTCACACCGACGATGGACAGGCTCGTGGCGTCCGGAACGGCATTCACCCAGGCTCATATTCCGAGCGGGACATCCCCTGCTATCTGCATGCCGAGTCGGGCGATGCTCCATACGGGAAGAACGCTGTTCCACATTCAGCGAGAGGGTCAGAACATCCCGGAAGCCCATACAACGCTTGGAGAGGCGTTTCGTGAAGCTGGGTACCGGACATTCGGGACGGGCAAATGGCACAACGGTCCAGCCTCCTATGGACGAAGCTTCACGGATGGGGCAGCCATCTTCTTCGGCGGCATGTGGGACCATTGGAACGTTCCACTCTGCGAGTTTGACCCGACAGGGCAATACGAGAATCTCATTCCATTCACGCAAAATTTCATGCAGAGCAGCAAAACGACTCCCGTCCATTGCGACTATTTCTCGGCGGGCAAGCATTCGACGGAGCTGTTCAGCGAAGCGGCAATCGACTTCCTGCAACAATACGATTCGGAGAAGCCCTTCATGATGTACATCTCTTACTTGGCCCCGCATGATCCTCGGACGATGCCGGCCAGGTTCCAGCAGATGTATGATCCTGAGCAGATCCCGCTGCCCGACAATTTCATGACGGAGCATCCGTTCAACTATGGCGCACGCCAGATCCGGGATGAGACGCTAGCCGCCTATCCCCGTACAGAGGCCGAGATTAAGCGGCACATCGCGGACTATTACGCAATGATTACCCACCTTGATTATGAGATTGGACTCGTGTTAGATGCGCTCGAGCAATCCGGCCAAGCTGACAACACGATCATCGTGCTGGCTGGGGATAATGGCTTGGCTGTCGGTCAGCATGGGCTGATGGGCAAGCAGAGCCATTACGATCACAGCATTCGTGTTCCGCTGCTCTTCTGTGGCCCTGGGATTCCACAAGGCTTGGAACTCAGTCAGTATACCTACTTGCTCGACGTATTCCCTACTCTATGCGGGTTAGCAGGCATCGAGGCACCGGAATCCGTAGAGGGGATGAGCCTGCTGCCCATTATGGGCAATCCGGAAGCTCCCTTGCGCGAGTCACTGTACTTCGCCTATAGTGAATTCATTCGAAGCGTGAAGGATGATCAGTACAAACTTATTGAATACGCGGGGAAGGTGCGGGAAACGCAGCTGTTCGATCTTCAGAACGACCCAGCCGAAATGGACAATTTGGCGGGGAGAGCTGAGTTTGAGCCGATTCTTATGAGGCTGCGTCAAGAGCTAATCCAGTACCGAGACAGATGGGATGACCGTCAGCATCCATTAGGGCAATCTTATTGGAGCGCGGCGGCTGATATTGAATAGGAACGAAAATGAATAAGAGATGACGGCCACGATTGTCGACGCCGCCAGTGCATTCAATAACGTACGTGTTATCGCAGGGCTGAAGCTGCTACCAGATGAGCCTGGGTTGCTCACAGACCATGTACATCCTAAGAATGCCGGGTTCAAGATTGTGGAGGCCCGACTGCACCGGCTATTTACGGGATAAGGAGTAAATTGTACAAATAGATGCGGAATGTGTGCATTGTGCCTTGGATGATGATGGTTGCATAATAGGGGCAAGAAACGAAATCATCCAATTGCAGAGGAGTCGGCACTCATGCTAACACAGGAACAACGCAAGCAATACGACGAACAAGGGTATGTGATCTTCAATCAATTGTTCGATGCTGGCGAGATCGACCAAATTCGGACGCTGATCGACGAGTTGGACGCGGAATCGGAGCGGCAGCTGATGGCCGGCTCAGCTTCGTTCATCAGCAGCCCAAACAAGATCAATTTCACCGCCAAGCTGAACTTCATGCACCCAGAGCTGCAACGGTTTACCGCACATACGAAATTCGTCGATCTTACGACCGACATTCTCGGCCCGGACATTCGGCTGTACTGGGATCAGTCGGTATATAAGCGTCCCGAGGCGGACCGTGACTTTCCCTGGCATCAGGACAATGGATACGTACCTACAGAACCCATGCAGTATTTGACCTGCTGGCTGGCGCTGGAGGATTCGACAATCGAGAACGGTTGCGTCTGGGTCAAGCCGGAGTCGCACCGGAACGGGTATGTCGAGCATTGGAAAACCGACACCGGCTGGGTATGCTACGATGGCGAAGATCCTGGCATTCCGGTGGAATTGACGAAGGGGAGCATGGTCGCGTTCTCCTCCCTGCTGTTCCACCGTAGCACGCCGAATCGGAGCCAAGGAACTCGCAAAGCCTACGTTATCCAATATTCGGTGGAAGGCGCGCGCAATCCTGACAAAGGGTATGTGTTTCTGAATGGCCCGGTCATTGCCCGGGACGGGCAAGCCGTGTATGAGCGGTTTATTTCGCGGGAGGAATGCGAGGCGGGAATCGCCACGTAGGCACCACCACCCGCACGAACGGTACGATGGGAGGAAAGCAAGTGAGCGGGCAACGTGTCATTACGGGTCAATGGAACGTGCAGGTGTATACCGTGCAAGAATCGTCTTACGATACACTTGAGCTGCGCGACATGGTACGGTCCCAGTGGATCATAAGCCATGTGTTGAATGGCGAAGTCGTAACTTCCTGCGGCGGCGAATCGGCGGCCGTCCATGCCGGTGATGTGATGATACACCCGCCCAATCTCCCTTTCATGGAATTCGCATCCGTCCCCGGCACACACCACTGGATCGCGCTCGATGTGCGTAATGCCGATGGCATCGACCTGTTCAAGCTGCATCCGGTCCAGCAAGTCGTCTCGCTGAGCGAGCCGCATCGGTTCACGGCCATCTTCGAAGAGCTGCACCATTTGTTCATGGATGGCCGACGCTCGTACGACGATTTTGTCACGATCGGGCTGACGATGCGGTTGCTCGGGATGCTGCTTGATGATGCGTATGCCGCCGACGCTTCGCCTGCGAAGGGCATGTGGACCGTCGACGTACGATTCGCCCCTGTCATACGCTTCATGGAGTCGCACATGCACGAGAAGCTAACGCGCGCCGATATGGCCGCCCTGCTGCATCAATCGCCGAATCACTTCGACAAACGGTTCATGCAGGCTTACGGTGTGACCGCCATGGACATGCTGCGCGACATGCGGCTGCGCAAAGCCCGGCGGCTGCTTGAGCAGACGTCGCACACGCTCGAGCATATCGCGCAGAAGTGCGGCCTTGGTGATGCGGCCTACTTGAGCCGACAGTTTACCCGCCGCTACGGCATGACGTCGGGCGAATGCCGCAAGCAGGCGCGTTTGGGTCAGGCTGACTATTTGCCTGACGCGGAGCAGCCAGATAGCAGAGCAGCCGCGGCCGATTAACCGAATCTGCAACAGTTGGCACCACAACTGTTCAACAGGCATACTCCGCGTTCGGTTGGACGGGTCAACACCAGTGACCCCGGTTCAACTCGGACACCACGATTACGAAATCAGCGGCTCGAGATTTCGCGCCACCTTTAGGTGATTTCATCACTCTATTTTTCAACATTGGGGACGACCTTACCAAATAAGGTGGTTTCTGGGTCTAGAATTAAAAGTGGACATCTCGAAAGGAGCCTCGGATAATAAAAATAACCAACAAGAAGAGGTGTCCGGGAATGAAGGAACAACGACAAAGGTACAACCAAGAGTTTAAAGAGAATGCAGTGAAGTATATGCAGGAACAGGTGAAAAGCTTGCCTGAGATTGCAGTAGAAATGAACATCCCGGTTAGTACGCTCCGTCAGTGGATGCAAAAGTATCGGAAGTTCCCGGATGAGCCATTTGTAGGTAGTGGCAACCTTCGCAGCCAAGATCTATCCATCAAGGAAAAGGACCAGGAAATCGCGGACCTCAAAGAGGAGATCGAGATCCTAAAAAAGGCCATGCACATCTTCAGCAAATAAAGGAACTCCGGTTCCGATTCATTGAAGATCATCGTACTATGTTTCGTGTGGCGAAGATGTGCAAAGTGATGGAAGTATCGAAGAGCGGCTATTTTAAGTGGCGTACTGCACCTAAGAGCGAAAGAAAATTACGTAAAGAGAAGCTAGTCGAACGGGTCCACTGGCACTATACGGACTCCGATGAGATCTACGGCAGCCCGAAGATCACCAAGGAGCTACTTAAAGAGGGGTGGATCGTATCGGAACGTACGATTGGGCTAGTCATGAGGGAACACGATCTGCGCTCGTGTGTGAGTAAGAAGTACAAGGTGCAGACGACAGATTCAAACCATGATAACCCGATTGCCCCCAATCTGCTCGATCAGGATTTCAAATCGACAACGGCTCCTAAACAAGTGTGGGTGACGGACATTACATACATCCCTTGCCGTGAAGGAAAGATGTACTTAGCAAGCGTCATGGACCTTTTCACACGCAAGATTGTAGGCTGGCAACTGATGGACCGAATGACAGACGAGCTCGTGTTAGAAGCCCTGGCACAAGCGAATAAGACGAAGACTCCAACAGAGGGTCTGATTCATCACTCTGATCGGGGAGCCCAGTATACGTCTCTGGACTATCGGAATCAACTGTTGGCGTACAATATGGTCGCAAGCATGAGTCGAAAAGGAAACTGCTACGACAATGCTTGTATTGAGTCGTTTCATAGCTTGATTAAAAAGGAACTAATCCACCGTTGCAGATTTAAAACGAAGGCAGAAGCTCGAGAACGCATTTTTAGATACATTGAATTTTTCTACAACCGAAAACGTACTCATAGCTATCTAAATTACCTGTCACCCGATCGATTTGAAGCCATGTACTATGAGAGCATCCTGTAAAACCAAGCTCTTTCAGGGAGTCCACTCTATTGACATAGGTCCAATCATCACCTTATTTTGTTCGAATGAGCGAAAATCACAAAATAGCGCTGTTTGATCATCTTATTTCTCTTGTTCCATCCGATTTGAGCACTTTTCAGCCAGATAGAGTGAGAAATCACCTTATCATTCTGAGATTCTCCAATCCGGCAAAAATAGAGTGATGAAATCACTTTATGAAATTATGAACCTTACTCTCGCAGCAAAAAAAGGAGGAACTTCCAGTTCCACCCCATAGACTAGGTTCCCCATATCGAGCTATCGCTTCCACTTTCTTGTCTTTGCGCTTCTACCCGACACCGTGCATCCCAAGCAGACATTTGAAGCTCCGCTTGCTCTTGCTCATCCGCTTGAACCCTTCCCGGCTATCCACGATGAACACTCGCCTGCCCATCCAGAGTCTTAAGTAAATCGACTTCAGTCGGAACGGTCCCGATATGCCCTTCACTTCCGTCTCGGTCCCGTCCTCATGCTCCAGTTCCGTTCGGACCCACCATCGATTGCCGATGCCGATCTCAATGTACTTGTTCAAGAATCGCTTCCCTCGCGGCTTGCCGATCATCGAACGGAATTGTGCCGCTCTTCACGATTTGATACGTTTCATGACCTTTGCCCGCGATCAATACCACGTCTCCAGTCGACGCCAACCGGATCGCCCTAGCGATAGCTTCCCTTCGATCTTCAATAAGCTCGTAGGGAGTTGCCGCATAAGCGCTCCCTACCTTTGCCCCTACCACGCCGCCCTCAATATCCGTCATGATCGTATAAGGATCTTCAGATCGCGGGTTATCCGATGTCACGATGACGATGTCGCTGTACTTAGCGGCAATCTCCCCCATCATCGGCCGCTTCGTTCGGTCCCGGTCGCCCCCGCAGCCGAACACCGTAATGACTCTCCCGTCCGCGAAATCGCGAATGGTCGAGAGCGCCTTGTCCAGACCGTCCGGTGTATGCGCAAAGTCGGCCAATACTAGATACGGCTGGCCTTCGTCCACGACTTCCATCCGTCCGGGTACTCCGACGAATTGATCCAACCCTTCTTGGATAACAGCAAGCGGGGTACCTTCTGCCAATGCGACCGTTGCGGCTGCCAAGGCATTAGAAACATTGAACAGACCAACCATTCTCAAGCAGACTCGAACAGTACCAACCCAAGAGATCAAGTCGAACTCCGTGCCCTGTCCTGTTAGCTCCACATTAGCCGCTCGAACGTCCGCCTCTCGTTCAATGCTATATGTGAGCACCTGCGCGGTGGTCAACGACCGGAATACCTCAGATGTCGGGTCATCCGCATTCAGTACGGCGAACCTCCGCTCCGAAGGCTCAGACGAGAACCCGTTCCCGAGCCGCGAGAACAACAACCCTTTCGCGGCCAAATACGCTTCCATCGTCCCGTGGTAGTTGAGATGATCCTGCGTCAGATTCGTGAATACTGCGGTTCGGAATTCGCAGCCCATGACCCGACCCGTATGCAGCCCTTGGGAAGTCACTTCCATGACCGCATAGTCGGTTGCAGCTTCCCTCATCCTACGTAGGTTGGCTTGCAGCTTGGGCGGCTCCTGCGTGTTGATATCCGTGTCGTACAAGACCGATCCAATCTTCGTCCCGATGTTGCCCATCATCCCCGTCCGATATCCGGCATACGCGAGCAGCGCTTCGATCATATAGCTGGTCGTCGTCTTCCCGTTCGTCCCCGTCACGCCGATCAGCTTCATGCTGCGGCTCGGATAGCCGTTCAGATGCGCGGCCATAACGGCCATCGCATAGTAGGCATCCGGCACCATGATGGTCGGCACATCCACGTTCACATCGCGCTCTACAACGAGTGCGACTGCCCCCGCTTGCACCGCCGCTTCCGCGAACGGATGGCGATCTTCTTGGTGCCCGGGGATGCCGGGTACGCAGACGAACACGTCGCCCGGCTGCACTCGCTGCGAATGCATCTGGATCCCGGACACTTCGACATCCGTCGAACCCCTCAGGTGCTTGATCGTTAACAATGCGGTTAGTTCATGCCATTTCATGAGCGTATTCTACCTCCGGCTCTCGTCAATTCGACTTCTCTTATCCATCTATCTTATCACGATTAGCCATTGATAGCTCCAGCTTCTGTTTACTTTCTCATGGTATGAAACGACCGCCAGAACGAGCCTTCCCGGTTCAGAATCGACTTTATTTCCTCGAACGGGATCGTGAATGTTGGGAAACCTGCGGAATAAGGAGCGATCTCATAAGGGGTGAAGTATAAATGCAGCGCCTCCTCCGTTACGAAGAACGGCTGGTCCGGCTTAATCCCCTTATAGCTGTCCGGGAACACGTAGGAGTACTGTGGATCGTTCTTGATCTGTTGACCGACAATATCACTCAGTACCTTGACGTAATCACTGTCCGGCTTGAACAAATCCTGAAGCTGGTACATCTCTCCGGTCTTCAGGTTCAAGTGAACATACACCTTCGTCGGCATCCCATGAGCGGCACCGTACGGGAAGTTGTAGCCATTCAACTGCAGCACGAGCAATTGATCGTGGTAAAAGGTGATCTCGAAGTTGCCGATGTAGTTGTAGTCCAGCTGCACATTGGTTGGGAACGGCTTTACTTGGGATAGCTGCTTTAACTTGGCGTTCACATTCCGCTGCACCCTGGCGCTAGCCATTCCTGCCAGCTGAGGGTAATAGACGAGATAGTCCCGATTGGGCTTGAATTTCTCTTCCTTCACCCGTAGCTTCCCGGTTAACGGGATCGTCGTATCTGGTTGCCAGACAAGCTTTCCCCATCGATCATAGTACGACTGCTTTTGATCCACATTCGCACTGATCAGCGACCCTACCCAACGTAACGTCCCACTTCCTTCGATTTTGGGAGAATGCGGAGCCACTCGGCCGTTTCGGTCAATGAAGAACGTCATCTTGCTATCTTCGGCGGAAGCCATTCCATTCTGATAGCTGGAGATGCCATAATAGGTGAAATCACTGAGCAGCTTCCCATTCGTCGAATCGGCCAAGGCGTACCTGGACCCGATAAACGGCTGCTCCGGATCAATAGCCCGCCCAATCGCCGCACGGTGTTCCCCCAACAATTCGATACTATTGTACTGGGGCTGAATTACATATTTGCCAGTCCGGTCAATTAAGCCGTATTGGTTGGTATAGTCCGCCGACAAGTTGACTACCGCTCTTCCGTCCTGAAACGGCTGAGCCATCGTGAACTTGGGGGCAATGACGACCCTGCCTTGTTCGTTGATATATCCATATTTGCCGCCTGTCGTTTGCTGAAAAGCGAGCAGTCCTTCACCCAGCGGACCGACAAAAGCATAAGGATAAGTAGCAAGCCGTCTTCCGTCAAGTCCGATCAACGCATATTGATTGTCTTTAACTTGCACCACCGCTTTGCCGTTGGCAAAATCAGTGCCCGATCGGTACACGGGCGGGATCACAACATGCCCCTGCAGATCCATGTAACCGTAGCCTTCGCTACCTTGTGGGCCCCCTTGTGAGAACAGCACTCTTCCCTCATGGTACGTCCCGATATAGGAATAAGCTCGAGGTGTCAGTATATTCCCGGCCTCATCTATGATGCGGAATCCTTTGTCATCAATAACAGCTGCACGGCCTTCGGAAAAATCATTGATGTACTGGTACATTGGCTTCACCAGATACTGCCCATTCAGCCGAATTAACCCATCACGACCGTTCTGCTCCACTACAGCCAATCCATTTTTCTGAAAATCTTTTGCATAATCATATTGAGGCCGGATGAACACGGCTCCCCTATCGTTTATATATCCCCATCGGGTTCCATGGGTCGTCATTACCGGTATTGGGTACAGCATCATCGCCCGATTGTCACGAATTGCATACTGATCATAATGAGGCCACGGGGAAAAAACAGGA
This sequence comes from Paenibacillus sp. P4_E11, assembly GCF_056401635.1. Taxonomy (NCBI): domain Bacteria; kingdom Bacillati; phylum Bacillota; class Bacilli; order Caryophanales; family Paenibacillaceae; genus Paenibacillus; species Paenibacillus sp. P4_E11. Next base: position 15,033 of record NZ_JBFUIX010000105.1, read on the forward strand.
GGATAAGCCAGTCCTGGATCATTGAAGGGCCCCCTCGTCGGCCCCTGGCCTGCATACCCGTATGGCCAGCCTACTGGCATAACCCATACAGGACCGTGATATACCCTGTAATCGGGAGAATTCGGATTCCCCGACCACCTATTCACTCCACCTATATACGGGGTTCCGTATACGTGCATTCCTTCATCATACAAAAACAAGGCCAACACATCCCATCTAGTCTTTGCCTACAGGGTATGGGCATTTGACCAAAAAGGTGATTGTTTACACGAGTGCGTCCTGCCACTTCTCATACAAGCCATGAATGCTGTCGTATCGATCTTCAGGCTTCGGCGACACTGCCTTGCTCACCACTTGAAAGAGCGCATCCGTGGAGCGCCAGCTCTCCCTGGTACGTTCTTGACTACCCAAGAACAGGAAGGCGAGTGCCCCCATCGTGAACACACTCGTCCGGTGGTCGATTCGACTGCCGCGGATAAACTCCTCTGGCGCCATCAAGCTTCTCGAGCCGGGCAGTCGATCCTGTTCCAGGATGAACGAACCATGCACGTAGTGATCGAGATCGCAGAAATGCAAGCTGTCATTGGTGAAATCATAGATCATGCTGCCTGCATAGAAATCTACGGCGACGTAACCCAGGCTCTCCATGTACACATGCAGCTCATACACTTTGTCCAGCGCTTGTATGATTTTCTCCACGGGTAGGTGTGTGAATCTGTAGAAAGGTGACTGTGGGTTTCTTTTCCCTTCTGGGCCCGGATAGTCGGGAGAACTGAGCACTTCGCCCTCCACCCACTCGTACACAAGCGCCAACCCCGTCCGGGTCTTGAACGAGTGGACCAGCTTTGGCAAGTACTTGTGATTTATGGTCGCGTACACCCGAATCGCATCCTGCAAATAACCGAGCGCTGCTGGTGTAGTCGACGTCTTCACGAACCATCGTACTTCATTCACAAGAACACCATACGAGATGCATCCGGAATCCTGCTTATCGAACACCCGGAACACATCCCCGATCCAATTCAAATAAGCTGGCACCTCTTCGTCAATTCGATTCACCATGAACAGAGCTTCACTGTTTGGCTCCATAATTGCCCATCTCCACCTTTTCCAGCAATATACATTATATTGTATCATCTGACAGGAGACGTTCATGTGAAAAAACAATTAAGATCAAACTCCCCGCCGCCAAGGGTTCCATCTCTCACTTATCCGCACACTTGAAAGGATTTCCTTAACTCATGACGAATAGCTTTATTCGGAGGTGATGATCGTGAATCGTAGTCTATATACATTTAATGATGCATGGACAGCATGGTTAGCCGGCAGCAAGTTTCCTATCGCTTTCTTCGGTGACAGTACATTTGATGGAGCGAATACGACAGATTGGGTGCGCAATACACTAGGATCGGACAATCAATCGCCCAACGCCTTCTCCCAGCTGTTGGAGGGGTTGCTTCGACAAGCGACACATAATCCCAGATTGCGAATCTACAATGCAGGATTCAGCGGTCAAGTCGCCAGTTGGGCCGTAACCGTCTTGGATGAAGAGTTTGGTGAAGCGTCTGCCTACAACGATGTCAAGATGATGGGAATTGGTTTCGGTATTAATGACAGGCTAATGTTTAACAATGAGCAAGCGTATCGGGACGGATTCAAGCAATCGATCATACAGATTATTGACTGGTGCTATTCCAGGGACATTCAGCCCTTCCTGCTCACGACTCAAGCGATTGTAGCGCCCGGAGTGAATACCGAGTATACGAATATGTATCCGATGCGAACGAGCGAACATATTGATTCCGTTGCTAATGAGATCAAGCGAGAACTGGCGGATGAATACCAACTGCAATTCATTGACTTGAACAAGTATACCGAGATGTTCTTACAATACGCTTCATTTAGTGCGCGCAGCATCATCTCGGATCGGCTTCATTTTGGAGACATCGGCCATAAGTATGAAGCTGAGCTTATATTCTCTCACTTGTCCCCTCGGACGATAGTGGTGGATAGTTACACGCAGATTGATTATTCGAGTCAAAAGGTGTTCGATGGAGTACCGGAAAATTGGTTATCGATGCCTGAGTTGCCTATTGACCGCTTTAAGGTTTATGTGGATTACGAGAAGGTGGACTCGTCGGACATGCTGATCCTGTCAGCCTGGGTGTTCGTTACCTCTAAGAAAAGGTTGACATTAACGGCCTACAAGGGTGATTCCTCGTCGAGCACCTATATCAAAGTGAACGGCGTTGCCAAGACTTTGACTGGAGCGGAAACGATATGGGGTCCGTTGGAAGTAGGGCTGTATAAGTTGGAAGTATACACTGGCGAGTCGAGCCAAATTAACTTTAAAGGCTTCGTGCTGGAGTAGCAGACGATTACAAGTGGAACTTGATCCCAAAAAATAACCCGTTTAACCTCGTTTGCCCTCATGAAGAGATGGCAACCGAGGTTTATTTGGGTTGATCTAAGTCTCCCCGCGATAATCTAAAAAAGACATATCTAAAACTTCCCTCCAAGGGGAAGTTTTACTAAACTCATTGCTCAGAAATTAGATCATGAAATGGAACGTTTGAAAATTGTACGCGAACAGTCGCTGGAGCGTTCAGCTCCGTAGTTCGATGGGTATAGTATGTTATCGAAAATGGTTACATAACGAAAGGAACCCATACAAGTGTATGGGTTCCTTTCGTTATTCTGCTCCTGCTTGGCAACGTCCTACTCTCCCAGGACCCTGCGGTCCAAGTACCATCGGCGCTGGAGGGCTTAACGGTCGTGTTC